>CAJWET010000016.1 GCA_913031515.1 uncultured Acidimicrobiaceae bacterium
TGAAGCGATTAAGCAACATGCAGTCGCTGCCGTCCTCGATATACGCAACAACGAAACAGGAGAAAATATGCTCTTACTGCGGATATCTGAAGATCCGACGATTCCCCTAACCCATGAAGAACTCAAGGGCGTGGTTTCCAACCCGCAAATTGGACTAGCGGATTCACAAATTAAAGCTGTGTCCCAAAAGGTACAGAAAGTAAACGAGCGGTACCCCGAAGCTAAATCGTATAAACCCGAAGCCGTTATTTGATAAGGCTCCTATGACGCTACCCCCCGCCTATGAACTCGATCTTCCGCACGTATATTCTGGAAAGGTTCGAGATATATATGATGCCGGTGATGGAAATTACCTGATGGTTACTAGTGACCGAATTTCCGCCTTCGACGTGGTTATGCAACAGCCCGTACCCAATAAAGGACGAGTACTAATGGCGATGTCTTCGTTCTGGTTTCATCACCTTTCCAGAACAATGCGCTCCCACTTGGTATCAACAGATTTGAAAGATTTCCCAGAAACTGCACAAATTCCTGAGATAGCCGGAAGATCCATGCTGGTGAGTAAAGCAGAAATGCTCCCAATCGAATGTATTGTCCGCGGATACCTCACTGGTTCAGCTTGGAAACAATATTTGTCTGATGGGACCATGCATGGCGAACAGCTCCCAGAGGGATTACAAGAGTCCGACCAATTATCGGAACCTGTTTTCACCCCCTCGACGAAAGCCGAAGATGGCCTTCATGATGAGAACATCTCATATGGTGAAGCTGTAGAAATCATTGGAGGAGAACTCGCTGAGGAAGTACGAGAGAAGTCCATTGAGTTGTACAAGGCCGGTGCATCTCACGCTCTCGAACGCGGCATCATTATCGCGGACACAAAATTTGAAATGGGTTTCGTCGATGGCGAACTGGTGGTTGCTGACGAAATGCTGACTCCGGATTCATCAAGATTTTGGCCTCAAGCAGATTGGACCCCAGGAACCACGCCTCCTTCATTCGATAAGCAGCCAGTCCGCGACTATCTCGAGGGACTTGATTGGGATAAAAACCCTCCGCCTCCGGAACTACCCCCCGAGGTAATAGAAGCCAGCTCGAACAGGTATCAGGAAGGCTACGAGCGTATTACTGGGCTCCTACTTTCAGATTGGCTGGGCGTAAATGAGAGCTTCTGACACCTGAAGAAAGATTCGAATACCAAATGGTCGATCGTGAGAAAACCTTTTAGTATTAATCTGCATGGGAAAGCAAGATAAACATATGAAACCTGGAGAGGCAAGAGAGCAGGGACCCTCCTTACGCGACGAACTTCTTAAAGACCCCACGCCACCACCAACTCCCTTACTTGCAGAGTCGTATGAGTTTCTAGGTGACGAAGATATCTCCTTTGAGAATTATACATCTGCTGATTTCGCTAAAGCCGAGTACGAAAAACTTTGGCCCAAAGTATGGCAATGGGCCTGCCACGTGGACCATATTCCCGAAACAGGGGATTATTTCGTCTATGACGTGGGTGATTTGTCAGCACTCATTGTGAGAGCTGACAAAGGTGAAATTAAAGCATACTTTAACGCTTGTATGCATCGAGGAACACAGCTAAAACAGTCGGGATCATGTGGTTTTAGCAAGGAACTTCGTTGCCCGTTTCATGGTTGGACCTGGTCTCTTGAAGGACAATTAGTGGATCTTCCACAAGCATGGGACTTTCCTCATGTGACAACTGATTCACATCGATTACCTGAAATGTCCGTTGACGTGTGGGAAGGATTCGTTTTTGTTAATTTCGACCAGAACGCGGTACCCCTTAGAGAATATTTGGGTGTGCTCCCAGATCATTGGAAAGACTGGGGTCTAGGCCAAAGATATATCGAGACCCATATTCGGAAGCATCTCCCATGTAACTGGAAAGCAGCAGCGGAAGCATTTATCGAGGCCTACCATGTCCGAGAAACACATGCCACAGGACGACTCGGGGATGAGGTCACCACCCAATATGACGTTTTTGGACAAAACGTTTCACGCTTTATTCATACACGTGGCTTAAATAGCCCACTACGCCCAGTTCCCCGAACAGAAGATGAGCTTCTCGCTCGCATAAGTGGTCGCACACTCGGCGAGGGGGATCTAACTCTTCCATCCGGAGTTCGAGCCCGTGACTACTACGCCAGCCACGTTCAGGAAACTATGGGTGAAAGGTATGGACATGACTTCTCCAGTTTAAGCCAATCAATAACCCTTGATTCCATCGAATACTTTCTATTTCCTAATGCCTTTTTCTTTCCCGGGCTTTCTTTACCGATGGTCTACAGATTCCGTCCTGACCTCAACAGCCCTGACTTCAGTTACTTCGACCTGCTCTTTATGAGACCTCGCCCCTCTCAGGGTGAAGCACCACCTCCGCCAGAAGTAGTCGAATTAGGTATTGATGAAAGCTATTCAATTGTCGAAGGTGTTGGCCCGCTAGGACGAGTTTACGATCAAGATACAGCAAATCTTGCTGCGCAAACACGCGGATTCAAATCAAGTTTCAAACATGGACAGACACTTGGCAACTATCAGGAGATTCGAGTCCGCCACCTCCAGCAGCGCGTTAGGTCTTTTCTCGAAGCCTGACTACTGCCGATGCGAAATCTCATCAGAAGATACTCCCGTTTCTCTACTAGCTGTGGCAGCATTATCAAATGGTTTATGATGCTTGCGTAGAAGTGAAACTTCGAGAAGGGATAGCTGACCCACAAGGTTCCACTATTGAGAAAGCAACAGCGAATTTGGGATTCGCGGGAATCACCAATGTGCGCGTAGGGAAAAGCATCCGTTTTCAGATTGAAGCTGATAACGATGAAGAAGCTTCAAAAATTGTGAATGAGTTATGCGATCGCTTTCTAACAAATCCTGTCATCGAAGAAGCAGTGATTGAAATTCAGGTAGTCGGGTGAGTCAAAAGATTGGTGTAGTTGTTTTCCCAGGGTCAAACTGCGAAATGGATGCCATGGAAGCATTTTCCGACTTGGGAGCTTCCCCACGTCTTTTGTGGCATGCAGATAGAGATATAGGTGGTGTCGACGCAGTTGTCATCCCAGGAGGATTTGCCCATGGTGACTATCTCCGGCCGGGGGCGATAGCCAGGTTTTCACCAGCTATGGAAGCAATCATTGATTTTGCACATAACGGGGGTCCGGTTCTGGGCATCTGCAATGGATTCCAAGTACTAACGGAAGCAGGGTTGTTGCCAGGGGCACTACAAAAGAACGCCGGACTGAAATTTTTATGTAAAGAAGTTGAATTACGGGTAGAAACTACGAACTCTGTTCTAACCAATATGGCTTACGAGGGCCAAACTCTCCGTATCCCCATCAACCATTTTGAAGGAAATTTTACCTGCACCGACGAAACACTAACCAAACTCCAGTCAAATGGTCAGATTATTCTCACCTATACGGAAAATCCCAATGGCTCCATTGCCAACATTGCAGCGATCTGCAACGCGCAAAGAAACGTCGTTGGCTTAATGCCTCACCCAGAGCGTGCATGCCACGCATTGTTGGGAAGTACCGATGGCCGTACCCTTTTGGAAAGCTTTATTCAGGGGGCACATGCAAACGTCTAACTACGCGAAAAAAAGCTACCGGTAGACGATGGCTGACCCACTGCACCGCTCACTCGGCTTAACTGACGAGGAGCTATCAAAGATTATCGAGATTCTCGAAAGAGAACCAAACCACCTTGAACTTGCCATGTATTCAGTCATGTGGAGTGAACATTGCTCCTATAAGTCATCACGAATACACCTCAAGCGCTTGCCAACCCAAGGAGAGAACGTACTAGTTGGGCCCGGAGAAAATGCTGGGGTGATTGATGTAGGTGATGGCATTGCCATCGCTCTTCGTATCGAAAGTCATAACCACCCTAGTTATATCGAGCCATATCAAGGAGCGGCTACAGGTGTGGGAGGCATCATCCGCGATATTTTCACCATGGGAGCGCGACCGATAGCGATAATGGATCCCTTACGGTTTGGCCCTTTAGAAGATGCGAGAAGTAGATGGGTGGCCGAAGGCGTTGTTAGTGGAATTTCTGGTTATGGAAATTCTGTAGGAGTGCCGAATATTGGAGGTGAAATAGTCTTTGACCAGACTTATCTCGGTAACCCTTTGGTCAATGTGCTTTGTGTAGGAATAATGCCGAAAGAAAGACTGGTGCTTGGCCAGGCTTCCGGTGTTGGGAATTTAGCTGTCCTACTTGGTTCCACTACAGGTAGAGATGGTATTGGCGGAGTGAGTGTTCTTGCATCAGCTGGTTTTGGTAACGAGGAAGAAGATGCTGAGAAAAGACCAAGCGTTCAAGTAGGGGACCCTTTTGAGGAAAAACGTCTAATTGAAGGATGTTTGGAACTTTTGAATGAAGGCTTAGTCGTTGGGATACAAGATCTAGGAGGAGCAGGGTTAGCTTGTGCTGCATCGGAGACAGCATCTAGAGGAGGTGTTGGTATGGATTTCAACGTCTCAGCGGTTCCTCAAAGAGAATCAGGGATGCAGCCTTTCGAAATCATGACAAGTGAATCCCAAGAACGTATGCTTGCGATTGTTACGCCAGAGAATCTAGAACAAGTTTTTTCAATCTGTAGTAAGTGGGAGATCAGGTCGTCGGTTGTTGGGAAAGTAACACCTTCTGGTTCGCTCCGAATCGTTAGTGATTTCGATGGTGAGGTACTTGGCGAAGTACCGGCTTCTTCTCTTCATGAAGATGCCCCGTTGTATCAACGACCGATTCGTGAGCCTGATGATATGGATGACGCAACCGCTGATGAAGCAACGAAACTTCCAAAGCCCGAAAGAATAGAGGATGACTTGTTGGATTTATTGACCAGTCCTTCATGGGCTACTTCACAGTATGATTCGCAACTGTTTCTAAATACTGTCGTCGGGCCCGGCAGTGACGCCGCCGTTTTGCGACTGAAACACCCCACATCAGGTGTAGATACTGGAAGAGGGCTAGCCCTTACTACCGACGGCAATCACCGATGGTGTGCTGTTAACCCCCGCATAGGAACAGTAATGACGGTAGCTGAGTCAGTATTGAATTTAGCTTGCGTAGGCGCTGTCCCACAGGCGTTGGTTAACTGCTTAAATTTCGGGAACCCTGAGAACCCTATTGTCATGTGGCAACTAAGTGAAGCGGTTGATGGGATGGCCGAATCCTGCAATGCGTTTGAGCTTCCGGTAATTGGAGGGAATGTATCTTTGTACAACGAGAGTCAGGGTACGAACATTGACCCAACGCCGATTGTAGGAGTCATCGGGTTGATTAAGGAATTAGTTGCAGCGCCCCCTGGACTCTCGTGGAATGATGGTGACCGCATTATTCTCCTAGGTCCAGAAGCCAGTGGTTTATGTGGAAGTGCATGGGCTTTTCAGAAGGGTCATAGACGGGGTTCACTTGAAATGGTCGATTTTGAGTTACACCAGAGGCTCTGTGCATTGACTAGGAGCCTTGTTACGGAGAGGCTTGTTACTGGCCTTCACGATATTTCGACTGGAGGACTAGGGGTTTGCGCCGCTGAGATGGCTATCGATTCTGATATTGGTTGCACACTAGCGCGAATCCCCGACCACATTTCATTTTTTTCTGAATCGTCTTCACGGGTGCTCATAGCAGTGAATGCTGAAAGAATCCCAGAGGTAGAGGATCTTGCCGACCAATACGACGTTCCATATGCTCGGATGGGTCTCGCCCATGGAGATATGTTTACAGTGAAGGACTTACTTTCAATTCCTGTCAGCGACCTACAACAAAAATGGAATAATCGGCTTGCTGATGCTTTAGATGGTGGTACGGCGCAGGAGTAACCTACTGAAATTTTCTAAATTCGGTCAAGACGTAGTTCCCTATTTTTTCTCTACATCGAGATGTAAAGCCGTCAATCCACGAAGGATATAGCTTGGTTCGTACTCAAAGGTGTTGTTAGCACTAAACCTAGGTAGTTTGACTCGTTTCCCGAGTTCTTCAAACGCTACTTTCCCTTCAAGGCGAGCAAGAGGTGCTCCGATGCAGAAATGATGTCCTTTGCCGAAAGCTAGATGTTTATTCGCATTTTGGCGGTCCGGTAAAAATTCCTCTGGGTCCAGGAATTCTTGTTCGTCTCTATTCGCAGCTGCAAAAATTACCCAGATACGTGACCCTTTAGGAATCAGAATTCCTTCAAGTTCTGTATCTTTTGTAACGGTTCTAAAAAGGCCTTGGGTGGGCGATGAGGCCCGTAGCCCTTCCTCAACGATCCCATACACAATCTCATCGGGATTATTCTCAAGCGCTTCCCACCATTTGGGATTCTCTATTAGAAGGCGCATTGTTTCATTCAAAAACTTTGTTGTTGTTTCGTTCCCCGCAACCATAAGCTGTCGGATGATTTCGTAAACCTCAGGAAAGTTCAGTTTTCTAGTTTCACCTTCGGGAAGATCGGGATCATTAAAATCAGCGTGAGTTAAGTTGGAGAGTATATCTTCTTGAGGGTTAACAAGGCGATCCTGGTATTCGGTGAACCAGTAATTTTGACAATCAATAATAGATTCAGCTGCCTCGATTCTTTTCTCTCTTGATGGGTTAGCTCCTAGCTCATTGGTACTTGCATCAGACCACCACCTAACCTTGTTCTCAACGTCTGGAGACATGTTCAACGCGTAGTGGATGGCCTTCACGGGAAGAGGAGTAGCAAAAGCTTCATCAAAATTGATCGGACCGCTCTTTGGAAATTTTTTGATTAGGTCAATAGCGATTTCGCGGACTTTATCTTCGTACCCTCCGATTTTCCGAGCAGAGAAAGTACGGGAAACTAGCTTCCGATAACGCGTTTGATAAGGAGGATCGATTGTCAGCATTGTTCCAACACGTGGCCATCCCTTCGCTAGGATCGCATCAATTTCCCTTTGGGTAGCAACATCATCTGTTGGGACTTTGGCATTAGACCTCTCTGATGAGAAGGTTTCTGTATCCCTCACGATTTGGTTTACGATGTCCATTCGAGAAGCAATAAATGTCTTAGTTTGTTCGTGGAAAAAAAGAGGTCCTTGCTCTCTAAGAGCAGCGTAATGAGCGAACGGGCACTGTTGGATCTCCCGATCCATAGGGTCATAGTTCTCTAAATCAACTTTCGGGAGGGCTGCCATACCAACTAGCCTTACCGTTTTTCGATTTCTAGCTCTAAAGCAGCTAAACCTCTCAACACGTAGCTTGATTCGTATTCGAACGTGTTATTTTCGGTGAAGGCAGGCAGTTTTATTCGCTTCACTAACTCTTCAAACGCTACCTTTCCCTCCAGTCGAGACAATGGAGCGCCAATACAGAAGTGGTGCCCTTTCCCGAATGCGACATGGTCTTTTAGATTTTCTCGGGTTGGGTCAAACGATTCTGAATCATCAAAGGTATTCAGATCACGGTTTGCTGCTCCGAACATCACCCAGATACGCGAACCTTTAGGAAGGGAAACCCCCTGCAGTTCTGTGTCTTTTGTTACGACACGGAACAAACCCTGATTAGGGGATGACATTCGCAGTCCTTCTTCAACTACGCCATAGACCAACCCATCCGGATCCTTCTCCAATGCATCCCACCAATGAGGTTCCTCAATGAGGATACGCATTGTCTCGTTCAGGAATTTTGTCGTTGTTTCATTTCCTGCCACCATTAGTTGTTGAATGAGACTATAGATCTCTGGAAAATCAAGTTTCCTCGTTTCTTCATCTGGCAAATCCGGATCTGGGAAATCAGCATGAGCAAGATCTGACAGGATGTCATCCTGAGGATGCTCCAAACGGTTTTCGTATTCTGCGAACCAGTATTTTTGATTTTCTAGCTGATCTGTCACCGCCTGAATCCACTGCTCATGCGTTAATTTGTTACCGATCGCTGCTACAGCGGCATCGGACCAAGGTTTAATTTTTTCCTCTACTTCGGGAGCCATGTTGAGTGTGTGGTGGATAACACGCACGGGTAAAGCAACAGCGAAATCGGCATGGAAATCGATTACCCCCTTGTCTGGGAAAGCCTCAATCAAATCAACAGCAATCTCACGTACCTTCTCTTCCAGAGAGACAATCTTCCTCGCGGAGAATGTTCGGGAGACAAGTTTCCGATACGCAGTGTGATGCGGAGGGTCAATTGTCAACATTGTTTCAGCTCGTGGCCAACCTTCGCTGAGGATTGCAGTCATTTCTTCGAGAGTCTCTGAATCCGGTTTCGTAGTCGTATTAGACATTCGGGAAGAGAAAGTATCCGTATCACGGAGAATTTCGTTCACGGTTTCTAAGCGCGAAGCAAAGTACATTCCGGATTGTTCGTGGAAGAACAGAGGGCCATGATCGCGAAGAGCAGCGTAGTGACCAAAGGGGCATTGTTGAATCTCAGGATCCATCGGATCGTAACTACTTAAATCAATTTGTTCGGAAGTTGTCATAGTCGCATTACCTCAAGTTCATCCACTGTACTTGCTCTCTATTCATCTTAATTGATAAGAAGTAACTCACTCTATTGAACCTTTTCTTTCACCTCATGCCAAACTCATCAGTGACTAAAACAGTTCTATTTAGAATCATCATTACCAAGACGGTAATAATCTGACAGAATTTCATAGTGGCGGAGGAAGAGAACAAACAAATCCATCTTGGCGACGACTCGCCACGTGAGGCTTGCGGAGTAGTAGGTATATACGCCCCGGGTCATGCAGTTGCGCACCAAAGCTACCTATGCTTGTACGCCCTTCAGCACCGAGGGCAAGAGTCAGCGGGAATCGCAACAAGTGATGGTGAGAGGATCACTGTTGTAAAGGATATGGGCTTAGTTTCAAATGTATTTAATGATCGAATCTTGGCAGGACTAGATGGGCATTTAGGAATTGGTCAAACCCGATATAGCACGACAGGATCCTCATCGTGGCGAAACGCGCAACCTGTTTACCGCGGAGCAGCTGAACGCGAATTTGCGTTAGGGCATAACGGAAACCTAACTAACACAGAGACTCTTGCGAATGAAGCAGGCATGCTCCCTGGGACAATTTCAAGCGACAGTGACCTCATTGCCGAGCTTGTCGCAACGAAAATAGAACAAAATGCTGATCATGTATCTTCAGACGGACGCGAACTTGAACGTGCTCTAGCTTACGTCCTTCCACGGCTTGAAGGAGCTTTTTCTCTCGTCCTTATGGATGAAGCAAATGTCATCGGGGTCCGAGACCCTAACGGTTTTCGTCCTCTATGTCTTGGCAAACTAGAAAATGGCTGGGTGATAGCATCTGAAACCCCGGCAC
Organism: uncultured Acidimicrobiaceae bacterium; assembly: GCA_913031515.1. Lineage (GTDB taxonomy): Bacteria > Actinomycetota > Acidimicrobiia > Acidimicrobiales > UBA8592 > UBA8592. The sequence continues at coordinate 9,299 of CAJWET010000016.1, forward strand.
TAGACATTATTGGAGCGCACTTTGTTCGTGAAATAGAACCAGGGGAGATGGTTATTGCGAGCGCAACAGGCATCAGATCTATTTACCCTTTTGCACCGGAGCGAATTGACCCCAAGCTCTGTATTTTTGAATTTGTCTACTTTTCTAGACCTGACAGTCAACTATACGCGCAGAGCGTTCATCACGCTCGTGTCAGGATGGGAGAACAACTTGCAACACAAGCACCAATAGAAGCGGATCTTGTCATGGGAGTCCCAGAATCTGGTATTCCCGCTGCCGAAGGTTACTCAAGAGAAAGTGGGATTCCGTACGCACAAGGCCTTGTAAAAAATAGGTACATTGGCCGAACATTTATAGCTCCGAATCAAGAACTTCGTTCGCTTGGAGTTCGGATGAAGCTGAATCCTCTCCGCGACACGATCGAAGGAAACAAACTAGTTGTCGTCGATGATTCAATCGTACGCGGAACTACCACACGAGCGATGGTTCGAATGCTCAGAGAAGCCGGTGCAGCAGAAATACACATGCGGATCTCTTCCCCCCCGTACCGGTGGCCATGTTTTTACGGCATGGATACCGGCATGAAGTCAGAGCTTCTTGCCTCAGATCTAACCGTCCAGGAAATTCAAGAATATCTCGATGTTGATTCCTTATCTTACTTAACCTTAGATCGACTCATCGACGCCACAGGAGCCCATAATGCCGGATTTTGCACTGCTTGCCTGACCGGCGAATACTCCGTCGCAATCCCCGAGAACTTAACGAAGGAAATACTTGAGACACGAAGTCATCAAAATGAAGTCGGTGATGATCCTATCAAAGGGAAAGAGCAAACGCTTTTCTCTCAGTCTCCAACAAATAGGAAGCAAAGTGAAAACTCCTGACCCGCGCGACGTGGGGCAAACGTACAAGGCTGCTGGGGTAGATATCTCTGCAGGAGAAGAAGCAGTCAGACGCATAAAAACTCTCGTTCAATCAACCTATAGAGAAGAAGTTGTAGGAGACATTGGAGGCTTTGGTGGGCTATATGATATTTCGGGCTTGTCGGAGAAAACTCCGATACTTGTGTCATCTACAGATGGTGTAGGTACAAAAGCACTTGTCGCTACGATGGCAAACAAATACGACACTATCGGGATTGATCTCGTCGCTATGTGCGTTGATGATCTTGTATGTATTGGAGCTGAACCCCTCTTCTTCTTAGATTACATTTCTGTTGAGAACCTTGATCCAAATCAAGTCGAAGCACTGGTGAAGGGAATAAGCTTAGGATGCATTCAGGCTGGATGTTCTCTCATAGGAGGAGAAATGGCTGAGCATCCTGGCACGATGGATAAAAACGCATTCGACCTTGTTGGTTTCACCGTCGGTGTTGTTGATGAGTCCATGATGATCACAGGACAAAGAACAAAGGCAGGGGATGGGCTTATAGGTATTCGTTCACCTGGGTTACGAAGTAACGGTTATTCGCTCGCAAGGCGGTTATTTTTTGACATTGCTGAGCGGTCTCTTGATTCTCCAGCATGGGATGGATCCGAAACAAGCTTAGAGCATGAGCTCCTTCTTCCATCAGTCATATATACACCGGCGGTATTACACACCATGAAAAAGGTGGAAATCAAAGCGATAGCACATGTCACCGGCGGTGGTATTCCTGGAAACCTAAAACGTGTTCTTCCACCTCATCTGGACGCAATTGTAGATCGTTCTGCATGGGAAGTCCCACCAATATTTCTTGAATTGCAAACTATTGGGAACGTAACCCAGTCAGAAATGGAAAGTGTTTTCAATATGGGAGTAGGCATGATTCTTGTTGTAGCTCCTGAGAATATTTCTACCGCATTGGACTCTATATCGGAGAATGGTCATGATGCGTCAGTGATTGGTACCTTGGTAGATTCTGGAACTGGTTCAGTAAGAATGGCATAGAAGCTACATTGTTCTGGCGCTATAGATGATCCGAAACTCAACTCCCATCACTGCAATCACGTATGACTACTGGAATACTCTCATCGGAGAGACAACAGATTCTCTCACCCGTCGGAAAACTCTTTGGACTGAAGTACTTCTTGATGCAGGCTATGAAGTTAGCGAAGAAAACTTGGATACCGCATTCACAAAGGGTTGGAAGTTCTTTGACCAACGCTGGAGAGAAAATACTCAAACTCACCTCGAAGACGTAGTTTCGACAGCTATAGAAGATCTCCCCTTTACAGTCTCGCCCCTCGTGCACTCTCTACTCAGGGACGCTTATCTTGAAGCTTCCCAAAAAACGCCACGTAAGTTACTTCCTGAAGTTGAAGAAACCTTCGGACGTTTGAAAGAAAAAAGAGTCCTAGTAGGTGTCATCTGTGACGTAGGTACCATCCCTAGTTCCGTGCTGGAACAATGGCTAGAAGATTTAGGCGTCCATGAGTTTATTGATTACCTAGGATTTTCAGATCATATCAATGTGTATAAGCCCCATCCTCGAATTTTCGAACAAACGCTAAAGGGGTTAGGCGTGCAAAACCCTTCGTATGCTGCACATGTCGGAGACCTGAAAAGAACGGATGTGGCAGGCGCCCGATCAATTGGCATGACAACCGTCCGATACACCGGAGGAAGAAAAGATGAGGAACAGGGTGAGGAAGCCGACTACGTTTCAGATAGCCATCTCGACATAATCCAATTTCTCGGACTCTACGGACAATGAATCCATGATGTTTATGAGAAATTCGGAATTACATATTCACCGTATTGACGGATTGTTTCCATAGCCACTTCATGGGGTACCCCGCCCATTTGCATAATGCACATAATTTCATCTGCCCCAGCTTTCTCCAGTTCCGCCACGTAACTAATAGCGTCATCGCGGTCTCCGTATGCGTGGTCAATATTGAAAGGCCCGGTTGAAGCAACCACCGAAGGTACCGGATGACCTCCTTCAACCATGAACGCCTCCACCTGTTCTTTGGCTTCTCGGACCGCATCGCGTATATCTACATCGTCAGGAACAGGTTCTGGTAGGGGAGTTCCGATATTCCAATGCTGGATAGATTCAGCAAAAAACTTTTGACCTCTAGCACCGATCTGGAACGCCTCTTCAGCATCATCAAGAACAATCGTAGGGCAAAGAGCTGATAGAAAATTGGTGGGGGTGCTTGAGATGCACTCATCGATTTCCCTAGCCTCAATTGCGTCGTCATAAATCCTACGCAATTCCCGAACCTGTGAAGGCCCTGAGAAACCTAGAACTAGTGCCCCTACTCCGTATTCCGCAGCTAATCGGACGGTTTCATCTTTTGTGCAAGCCATGAAGAGTGGAGGATGCGGGAGTTGGACGGGTCGGGGAATCACTGCACGCGGTGAAATGGAAATGCTGCCATCCCACTCGAAAATATCATTCTTCCAACATTGACTGAGTATCTGAAGCGATTCTTTTACCTGCGGGTAGGTATCTTCTCGGTCAACTCCGAATCCCGACATCTCCATCGTTGTTGCTCCCCTTCCTGCTCCGACATCGAGTCTCCCTCCGGAAAGACTATCTAACATGCCAACCCGTTCAGCTACACGTAGCGGATGGTTGTAACCAAAAGGCATGCACACAACCCCATGGCCAATACGGATCCTCTTCGTCTTAGCGGCTACCCATGTTAAGAAGACTTCGGGAGCGCTCATATGGGCGTAATATTTCAAACTGTGGTGCTCGACTGCCCATATCCGATCAAAGCCCATTTCTTCTGCGAAGACAGCCTGATCCACACAGTTTAGAAGTGTTTTTCTCTCACCTTCATCAGAGACATCCGCACATTGGAACTCGAAAATAATCGAAAACTTCAAAGCCTTTATTCCCTCCGGAACTGTACTTCCATACCGCCTACAACGATGCTACATTTTGCTGGGATTGAAAGCGATTCCATCTTCCGAGATCCCCAATCAGAGCTTACGCACAAGAGCAAAATACAAATCTACGAAATTTCTGCTTGCGTGTCCGAAATTTTTTCAGCATCATCTGAAGCTTCACTAACCACCTCAGGACCCGGCTTATCCTCTTTGACAACTTCCTGCATTTCCTCCAACGAAACTCCACAACCAAGGACATCGGGTTCATCAATAATGTCAGGAGTATCGGGATCATCACCTATAGACCCTGCATCTTTATCTTCGTTTTCCTCATCTCCTGCAAGAAGTTGTTTCAAGTTTTTATCAGCTTCAACCCACGTAGCTTTCGCGGCTTCTTTTTCTTCTGGGGATAGTTCTGGGTTTCCTTCGGCATCTTTGAGTTCCTGCACCGCAGTAGCCTTATCTCGCTCAGCTTTTCGGATAATATTCTGAGCTTTCTTTTCAGCTTTGAGCTTTTCCAATTCGCTATTGAATAATTCAATAGCGACATCTAGCTCTTTATTCTCTTTCTTTTGCATTCTCAATCTCCGCAATACCGCACATGCTGCTCTCCGAAGCATTATACAAAATTGCATCAAACTCGAAGTGCCTCGTGTAATACAGTACTGGGCATCATAGCCATGTATGGTGTCGGTGATGGAATCTGAGACTTTTTTTGAGGGATTAAACCCAACGCAGTTGGATGCTGTAACCCACAGTTCGGGCCCACTTCTTGTTGTTGCCGGTGCAGGTTCAGGGAAAACACGTGTCTTGACACACCGGGTAGCACACCTGATTAGAAATCTTGATGTCTCTCCTTATGGGATCCTTGCAATTACCTTCACCAATAAAGCTGCAACGGAAATGAAAGAACGGGTAGGGGCCCTTATAGGGCCGGTCGCAGAGAACATGTGGGTTTCAACATTTCACTCGGCTTGTGTAAAGATCCTTCGTCGGGAAGCCTCGATACTGGGGTACCCCTCTTCGTTTACTATTTATGATCAGGCAGATGCCGTGAGGCTCACAACGTATGTAATGCGCGATTTAAATATCGATACAAAGCAATATCCACCGCGAGGGGTTCATGCATCTATTTCGAAAGCGAAAAATGAATTAGTGAGTGCTAAAGCATTTCAGGTGAGTGCAGAAACCTACGCGGATGAACAGGTTGCTGAAATTTATCTTGAATATCAAAGAAGACTTCTCAAATCCGCCGCCATGGACTTCGATGATCTTTTGGGCAACACAGTTGCAATATTTAAAAAATTTCCCGACGTGTTGGAACGGTATCAAAATAGATTCCTTCACATACTTGTCGATGAGTATCAGGACACGAATCCTGTACAGAACGAATTAGTCATCCAACTTTCCAGCAAGAATCGAAACGTCTGCGTAGTAGGAGACCAAGACCAATCGATTTATGCATTCCGTTCAGCGGATATCCGCAACATCATAGAATTTGAGACAAATTTTCCTGACGTTACCGTCATCCTGCTTGAGCAGAATTACCGCAGCACTCAAACAATCCTTGATGCGGCGAATGCGGTCATATCGAACAATTTGAGTCGTAAGCCCAAAAGGCTATGGACAGCGGGAGAGAAAGGAGAAAAAGTCGTCCACTATAAAGCGGATGACGAAACTGATGAAGCGGAATGGGTCACAACAGAAATTCAACGACTCCATGCGCAAGACGGTATTCCATGGGAAGAGATAGCGGTTTTCTATCGGACAAACGCACAAAGCCGCGTCATAGAAGAACAATTAGTCCGTTCCCAAATCCCATACAAGGTCATTGGAGGAACACGGTTTTTTGACCGAAAAGAAATAAAAGACGCGATGGCGTATTTAAAGGTAGTTAACAATCCAAATGATGAAGTTTCCATCAAACGCGTTATCAACACTCCGAAGCGAGGCGTCGGTGATACCAGCGTCGCCAAGCTGGAAACATGGGCAAATACCAATGGAGATAATCTTGTTGATGTGCTCGATCGGGCACCAGAAGCGGGGATTACAGGAAAAGCCATTCGAGGATTGGAACAATTTCGGAGGATCCTAGATCAGGCACGGAGCTTTGACGATGAAGGACCGGGGCCGATACTTCACGAAATCCTTGACGCCTCAGGTTACATCGCTGATCTTGAAGCACAACGATCTGTCGACGCAGACAGTCGTATCGAAAATCTTGCTGAGTTAATCGGAATGGCAGAAGGATTCTCAGATACGAACGACTTTCTTGAAGAAGTGGGCTTAGTATCTGACACCGACGACTTGAATGGTGACTCCTCTGTCTCTTTGATGACATTGCATTCAGCAAAAGGCCTTGAGTATCCCATCGTGTTCATCGTTGGTCTCGAAGATGGGATTTTCCCCCATGTTCGTTCCCTAGGGAACCAAAACGAACTTGAGGAAGAACGGCGGCTTGCGTATGTCGGAATTACAAGAGCTGAGCAAAGACTCTTTCTAACCCATGCTTGGAGCAGAACCCTCTATGGATCAACTCAATACAACCCAGCCAGCAGATTTCTTGAAGAAATACCAAAAGAATTTATTTCTGAGATAGAAGAAGAAAGGGGAGGTAATACTTTTTCACCAATCCGGTCTCAGAAATCAAAAACAGATTCTCCACCTTCCATTCGTGGTGCAAATCAGCTCGGGCTTAAAATCGGAGACGATGTCCACCACCCAAAGTTCGGAGATGGAGTGATACTCGATATACGGGGTCGGGATGAAGACAAAGAAGCTGTAATACACTTTGTTGAATCAGGCCAAAAAACTCTGTTACTTTCCTGGGCGCCTATAGAAAAAATATAAGGACACGCTGGCACAACAAGGCTCCCACACTTTCGGGAGAGCAATGATTTTTAGTCGCTTAGAACTTCATTCAAGTCGATACTTAGAGATCCATTTTCACCAATCGACACCTTGTACCGAACAAGTCCATCTCCAGAAGGCGGGAAAGTTGATGCACTGTCGCACTCGTCGAAAAAACGTTGACCTACCGAATCCCAACCCAAGTTACACTGCTCTGGCGAAGATGGGGAACGTGCGTCTATGGCATACCAATTCACAGAAGGATTGTTGCCAAGATGCTGAACATAGATCGGTCTAGCTTCACCATTTAGAGAAGGAAAGAGTAAAGGCGCTGCATCATCACGGATTCTCTCTGCTCGTTGCTGTGCATCACCAACGTCAAAGATATCAACCCCGAGTTTAATTTTTATATCTCCATCTCCAGCGAGTTTAATCACAGCGAAAAGCAATGCGATTCCAATTGCAAGACTACTGACGGCAAAAAAAACTAAGCGAGGAAGATTTAATTTCGATGGTTCGCTAATCGGCATACAGTCAAGCGTATTCAATTCCTTTCGAGGGAAGACTTTTTTTTAATAAACAATTCCACAATGGTGACGTTTCTCGATCTTCTCACTAGTATCCCAACGGTGAAGTGTTCTCCGCGAAACAAGGTCGCCATCGGTCAGAAGGAAAGTAGAGGAACCAATGGATAAGCTGAATGAGATGTTAATAGGTAGTTTAGCTTTAATAGGTGGATTTATAACAAAACGAGTTTTTAACAACCACGATACGTTGAGTGAACGCGTTACTGCTTTGGAAAAAGTGGTTTTAACTAAAGAAG
>CAJWET010000017.1 GCA_913031515.1 uncultured Acidimicrobiaceae bacterium
TTTCTTCGCTTAAGAGCGAAGCGAGACTACTACCAGCTACAGCCGCAGTGCCTTGCCCGATCACATAAACCTCTTTAAAACCACCATCCCTGAATTGATTTTTGAGATCAGCAGGGAAAGCACTTTCATCAAGTTGAACGTGTAAATTCCCATCGACATCGACTATCTTCCCGCGCAACGTCTTTTGAAACGATTCTGGGGCTTCAGTAATCTCCTTTAATAGAAAATGAGGGAAACCTCTTCTGTCGATATCTCGAGAGGTAATTCCTGCATGGTCAATTTCTTCCTCGTTAACTGGAAGTGCCACGCCATCATAAGACGACCGGATAATGCCTCCGATCGTTCCAGCTTGAGCTCTGGAGAGAGTAACGATTTCACCTGGGCCTGAAACGTTCTCGTTTCTTTTAGTTATTGACTCTCCATCTAGTCGTAAATACTTCTGCGTGCACTCAACAAGCCCATAAGGTTCGCTAGCGATTATGTATGCGTCCTCTGCTAGACCTATGTACAAGCCTTGGCCACTTCCCCGCAACGCAAGATGAAGGTTTTCTGGATCTGAAGCAGCATTAGCAACAACAGCAACTGAACCTTCCAAAGTTTCAACCGTTTTCCGAAATGCCTCAGTAATTGATGAGAGCTCATCTTCTGCCTTACTGAGATGCTGTGCCATTAGGGTAGGCATGACCTTGGAATCGGAAGTAACTGCAGGAGTTATGGAAAGAGTTTCTAGATCTTTTAAATCAGCGAAATTATCAACATCTCCATTTATTGCTGCAACGACATAGGGCAGTTCACTTCGACCTTCTTGTTCTGAGTTCAATGGATGGGCATTCGGCTCTGAGATAATCCCGATACTCGCCCATCTAGTATGCCCTACAACCAATGCCGATGCCTGATCATTTAGTAATGCTCGATGTAGAAGCTTATCTGACATAATTGCTTCTCGAAGAGCCAAAGTATTGTCACCTAGCTGTCCTATTTCTGCAGCAGTTTTATAAACGAAACTAATTTGATCACCTACCAATCGGACCGAACCTGATTTGTAATCATTGTCGATAGATCTCTCGCGGATTTCTGATGCGGTGATTGGGTCATCCAAATCTAATGCATGGTCGCGAATCATTAAATGCAAACCAGCAGAATCTCTTCCACGAACCTCTAAACGGTCAAGAGCAGATAGGGCTTCATGGATGGAGGTATACGTTTCGACTACACCATCGTTCCATTTCTCTTGGCAAAGTTCACGAACCGAATTAACTAATCTAGTCCGGTCATTTCTGAGTGACCAAATTAGATCTTTGATCTGGACAATGGAAGCATTGACTGCCTCAATCTCTTCTAGCGGTGAATCAGTCTCATTAAGTGAGATTTCTAAATCTATAAGGGCGGATTCTATGCTTTGACACTTGTCGTTGAGCAATACGAGCAATTCTGGGCTTTCAAGAAACGCAATAGTTCCTGGTACGCCAGAGGTCTCTTTTTCCAGTGTTGTAAGAGAGTCAATAAGTGACTGGATTTCTTGTAGATCTTCTGGAATGGTTTCGAGAGTTGAGTTGATTAGGTCCCTGACACGTGAAGGATCGGGAATCTGACGTTGTGCTCGTCTCCGGACGATAGCGATAATTCCACACATATATCCATTCTAGAGACTTAGTTGTTGTCTCAACTCTCTAGGGAAAGCGTTTAATCTCATTGCAATGCTGCAAAGTAAGCTTCTGCGGCGAAAACCAGCCTATTTGCAGTGGTTTCGGCTTTTTCAAATGTGACCGATTCAACCATAATTCTGAGAACCGGCTCAGTTCCTGATCTTCGAACAAGGACTCTGCCATCTTCGCCGAGCTCTCTTTCTACCTTCTTTATTTCACCCAATAGCGAACCCTCAATGGCTACTCGCCCGCTCGGGAGGTCTACTTGCTTTAGAACTTGTGGGTATCTAACCATAGCTGAATCAGCGAGTTCTTCGAGATCTCCCCCTGAGCGCTTGATTATATCCAGAAGTTGAATGCCAGTTAATAACCCGTCTCCAGTAGTCGCAAGATCGCTAAAGATTACATGGCCTGACTGTTCTCCCCCGAGTGACCAATTATTCTCTTCAAGTGCAGCTAGAACTTGGCGGTCACCAACAGGTGTTTGGTGCACTCGTATACCTTTGGCTTGCATCGCGAGATGAAAGCCCATATTTGTCATCACGGTCACAACTGTCGTATCTTCGTTCAGACATTTACGCTCTTTCATGTCTTCAGCACAAATTGCGATCATATAATCACCATCTATTATTCTTCCTGACCGGCCTATGGCAAGAACTCGATCGGCATCTCCATCAAATGCGAGACCAAGATCAGCGTCACATTCTTTTACCGCTAATTGTAGAGACTTAGTGTTCGTTGAGCCGCAACCTTTGTTGATATTTGAACCATCTGGAGAATCATGGATACTTTGGACTGACACCCCTAAGCTTCTTAGAGCATCAGCGGCATATGAAGACACTGCCCCATTAGCGCAATCGATCACGACAGATGTTCCTTCTAAAGTTCTCCCGTTTATGCTCCCCAGAAGGGAAGAGACCCAATCTTGAATGAGGTGAGCGTGGGTCGGTTCTAGATCACTCCCTGAGATTGGAAGGCTATGGAAATCTTCGGATTGGAGAATATTTTCAATCTGTTTTTGATCACCATCATTTAATTTTTTACCGCCCACAGAAAGTAATTTGATGCCATTGTCTATAGAAAGGTTGTGAGACGCCGAAACCATTGCCCCAGCTATGCCATTAGTTGCAGCGATATGGGCTATCGCTGGTGTTGGCACGGTACCCATAAACCAAACTGAGAGCCCCTGTGAATGGAACCCTTTTTGGAGAGCCTCAACAAAAGCTGGGCCACTTTCTCGACCATCAGTACCAATAACTACGGTATCCGACTGGAGAACTTGAGCCGCTGAACATGCGAGTCGGGTCACCCATTCTGGCTTGAGATCTACAAAAGCCCGACCACGAACTCCATCCGTACCAAACTTGAGAGTCATGTTGCACCAGAAGATCTATTTTGAGTTACCATGCAGACCTTTACTACTCCGTAAAATTACCTAACGGCTTTTACTAATCATAATTCCCTTGGGGGAGGTCGAGGTATTTAACGCTTAGAGTACTGTGGAGCTTTACGGGCCTTCTTCAAGCCGTACTTCTTTGACTCCTTCTTACGAGAGTCTCGAGTGAGGAATCCTGACTTCTTTAGATCCTCACGTAAGTCACTATCTATATCAATTAATGCGCGTGCGATTCCTAGTCTTAGCGCTCCTGCCTGGCCACTAGATCCTCCGCCATGAATTGTCGCATCGATGTCGTATGCGGTTTCGGTCTTGGTGTTTCGCAACGGCTCGGTGATTATCATGCGGTGGGTATCTGATGGGAAAAAATCTTCAATCGGCCTGCCATTAACAATAATCGACCCAGTACCAATTCGAACACGTACGCGAGCGACTGCTCGTTTTCTTCGACCAGTTGTGTTTGCAATATGAGCAGTCATAATTTCCTTAGGATTCTCTAGACTTTGCTTGATCTAATTCCAAAAGCTCCGGTTTCTGCGCAACATGCGGATGTTCGGATCCAGCATAAACTTGGAGTTTTTTTAGTTGTTGGCGTCCAAGCCGGTTTTTGGGCAGCATACCTCGGATTGTTTGGCGAACTGCATCAGCAGGATTTTTCTGAAGCAAGTCAGCGTATGAGCGCGACCTGATTCCCCCTGGGTACCCCGAATGCCGATAGACCATCTTTTTATTTGCTTTATCACTACTCAGAACTACTTTTTCAGCATTGATGATGACTACATGGTCTCCCACATCAATATGCGGCGTGTATGTGGGCTTATGCTTCCCGCGAAGAAGTTTCGCTATTTCTGAAGCCATACGGCCGAGAATAAGACCCTCAGCATCAATGAGATGCCAGCGTCTTTCTATATCTGATTTCTTAGGAGTAAAAGTAGGCACAATTTTCTCAGATTTTCGTTTCTATATTCAGCCAAGTTATTTTAGAAACTTGGCACCTTTCTACGATACGGTTATTGGCTTCATGAGACAACCGCCAGAGGCTTGTAGAGAAGATTTTCTTGTATTGCTAGTAACTGACATTCCACAATGTAAGCCCATGAGGAGGAGCAACTTGTCCCGCAATGTTTCTATCACGGGCATTGAGGATTTCCGTAATAGAGGATTCGTTGATTTTACCTATGCCAATATCAACCAATGTTCCAGTGATCGAACGAACCATCTGGTGGCAGAACGCATTTGCGGTTATCCAAAGCTCAAGGAGATTCCGGTCCGCCACTTCCCATCGTAGTGATTTCACTTCCCTGAGAAGAGAGGCAAGAATTTGCTGCCCCTCAATTTCAACAGTGCGCTTCCGGCAAAAAGAACTGAAGTCATGTTCACCTGTAAGTTGCTGACCGGCTTGATTCATTTTTTCGATGGAGATAGGTACCCGAATATGCCAAGAATACCGAGCTAGGAATGGGTCTGGATCTACTTGATTGAGGACTTGGTATCGGTATGTCCTGCTCTTTGCTGAAAATCGGGCATTAAAATCATTTGAAGTTTTTTCGATACTGGATACCACCACGGAGGGGGCACAAAGACCATTTAATGCCTTTTGCATTTTCGCTATATTGAAAGGAGCCGAATCAAAGGAAACTACCTGGGCTTTAGCATGAACCCCAGCATCAGTCCGGCCAGCACAGGTAAGCATCGGAGTGTCCCCAAGTACCTTTGCTATCGCTTCGATTAGAATACCTTCGACTGTGTCAACATCAGGATTTCTCGCAAAGCCATGAAATGACGTCCCATCGTAAGCAATGGTTAACCGGTATCTGTTTTCACCCTTTGAAGGAGAACTTATTGTAGGAGCATTCGGTCGTTTCATTACCCCAGATTACCTAGGGCTCTTTTAGACAAGCTCGATACGAGCCATGGGGGCATTATCACCATAGCGTGGTCCTACTTTAAGTATCCTCGTATATCCGCCAGAACGATCAGCATATCGCGGGCCTACATCCTCCATTAATTTATCAGCTACTTCTTGATCCCTTAAGAAGGCGATTATCTGCCTATGGTTATGAAGCCCACCTTTTTTTGCCTTGGTAATCATTTTTTCTGCAATTGGGCGCATAGCTTTAGCTTTAGCTTCGGTGGTTACAATTGCCTCAGCTGCTATAAGTGAAGCCACTAGGTTCCCCATCATTGCTTTTTGATGGGCTGAACTTCCACCGAATCGACGGCCTTTCTTTGGTTTTCCAACCATTGTTGTCCCTAGTCCTTAAGAGCGAGTTGATGGCCGCGCTCGTCAAGTTTCTCGATAATTTCGTCAAGGGACTTCTGTCCAAAGTTAGTAATTGAAAGAAGGTCAGCTTCTGATTTAAGGATAAGTTCCCCGATTGTGTGAATCTGAGCTCTTTTCAGACAGTTATTTGGACGTTCCGAAAGTTCTAAGTCTTCAATTCCAAGTTCTAGGTCGGGTGACCCGGCTGTCCCAGTAACTACTTCAGTTAGTTCAAGACTCTGAGGTTCTTCACTCATTTCTTCAACTAATTGAATTAAGTTCCGGAGAGTGCCCCCTGCTGAAGCGAGAGCCTCTCTTGGGGACATCGAACCATCAGTCTCTATTTCTAGAGTTAAACGATCAAAGTCATTAGATTGTTCTACTCTGGTGGGTTCTACCTCGAAACTAACCCTACGCACCGGTGAAAAGATGGAGTCAACAGGTATTTGCCCTACCGTGGTTGAGACTTTGTTTCCCTCAGCAGATAGGTACCCACGTCCTTTTTCAATGGTTACTTCCATATCAAGTCGGCCCTTTTGACTCAAGGTCGCAACTACCAAATCTAAGTTCAGGACCTCGACATCTGTGCTCTCGCTAAACTGACTGGCAGTCGCTTCTCCAGGCCCTTGCGCCTCAAGACGCAGAACGACAGGGTCATCACCTTCTAATCGAAAAACAATATCTTTAAGGTTGAGCAAAATATCTGTGACGTCTTCGTAAACCCCTTCGATTACATCAAATTCATGTATCGCTTCGGTAAAGTTGACTTGTGTGATAGCGGCTCCCGGAATCGATGAGAGAAGCGTCCGTCGGAGTGAGTTTCCGAGTGTATGTCCGAATCCAGGCTCTAAAGGAGATATAGAGAATTTCTGTTTATTCTCGTCTTCTTCGTTAATGGATTCTATTTTTGGTCTTTGAATCACAAGCATGATTACCACCTCTGGGACTTATATATTTTTTATTAATTTATTTTGGGTTACTTGCTATATAGCTCAACTATAAGCTGTTCACGTATAGGGACATCTATTTGTTCTCGGAGTGGAAGTTCTCGAACACGAGCTCCAAAGCCGTCTTCAATCATATCCATCCATGCTGGCGGATTTCGATCTAAAACGTCCTTATTCCACTGAATTAGGATCATTTCACGTGCTTTATCTTTCAGCGTTACTTCATCTTCCTTCCGCAAACGATAACTCGGAATATCAACTCTTTGGCCATTAACACGCAGGTGTCCGTGATTTACTAACTGCCTAGCCTGTGGTCGTGTTGAGGCCCATCCGACACGATATACAAAATTGTCGATGCGGAGTTCGAGATAACGTAACATATTGTCACCAGTAACTCCTTCTCGGCGACTCGCCTCTTTAAATATGTTGCGGAATTGTCGTTCCGTTAAACCATAAGTAAATCGAGCTTTTTGTTTTTCTTGCAATTGCAGCAAATACTCAGACGAGTTACCCCTTCGTCGAGTACGTCCGTGTTCTCCTGGCGGGTATGGGCGTTTCTCAAGTGCAGCTGTTTCTCCTTTTGTTCCCCAAACGTTTATCCCTAAACGTCGAGAAACACGAGCTTTGGGACCTGTATAACGAGACATGTCACACTCTCCGACGTTTGATTGGACGGCAGCCGTTATGAGGAATGGGAGTAACATCTTTAATCCCCGTTACTTCAATACCTGCTGTTTGAAGTGAACGAATGGCAGTCTCTCTTCCAGAACCGGGGCCCTTTACTTGCACATCGACTTTTCTGATTCCATGCTCCATTGCTTTTCGTGCACACTGTTCTGCAGCAAGTTGAGCAGCAAATGGAGTGCTTTTTCGAGATCCTTTAAATCCTACATTTCCGGCGGAGGACCAAGCTAGAACATTGCCCTGTTGATCACTAATGGAAACAATAGTGTTGTTGAAAGAGCTTTTAATGTGAGCAACGCCGTGAACAATATTCTTACGTCCGCGTTTTCGCGACCTACGAACACCAGCACCAGTATCGGGTTCAGCCATAACTACTTCAGTACCTTTTTCTTTCCAGCAACTGTCTTCTTAGGACCTTTGCGAGTCCGTGCATTTGTATGCGTGCGCTGACCTCTCACTGGCAATCCTCTCCTATGGCGAAGTCCTTGATAGCAACCAATCTCCATCTTCCTTTTGATGTCTTGTGAAACTTCACGACGAAGGTCACCCTCGACATGCATTTCGCCTTCAACATGGCTTCGCAATTTCGCCACTTCTTCGTCAGTTAGGTTTTTAACTCGCGTCTCTTCATCGATTCCTGTGGCTTCACAAACTTGTGATGCAAGTGTCCGGCCGATTCCATAGATGTAAGTTAAGGAAACTACAGTCCGTTTCTCACGGGGTATATCCACTCCAGCGATACGTGCCATCCTCTACCCCTGCCTCTGCTTATGTCGAGGGTTGGGACAGATGATACGAACGACACCTTGCCGACGGATAACCCGACATTTATCACACATTCGTTTAACGCTGGTCCGAACTTTCATACTTTACCTTTAAATTTTGACACTTTTATTTATACCGATAGGTGATACGTCCACGTTCAAGGTCATACGGGGTCATTTCCACTTGAACCTTATCGCCAGGAAGAATACGTATATAGTGCATTCGCATCTTTCCAGAAATATGAGCTAGAACTTTGTGTCCATTCTCAAGTTCCACGCGAAACATCGCATTTGGAAGCGGTTCGACTACCGTCCCTTCCATCACGATCGCATCTTCCTTTGATTTTGTCAGTGTCATACTCCTTTTTTACTAGTTTTTCTGTTCTTGGAGACTCGCAAAAGCGCGCGAGGCCAACAGGGAATCCTACCGTCGTTAAATCCACTCACCAACCCGAAAACCGGTATGTCGTAATATTGATGTAACAAGTTAATCATTTCTCTGAAATCTCTTCTACTGCATCTACTAAACGGTCAAAAACTTCGCTTTCCGTTCCACCCCCATCAACAATCGTTAGTATCCCTCTCTCTGTGAACCAATCCAATAAAGGAGCTGTTTCAGTTTCATAGAGTTCAAGACGGCGGGTGATTGCTTCGGCAGTATCATCGTCCCTACCACGTGCCAACATGCGGGCCGTCACTTCTTCGATAGAAACATACAGATGCACCGCCAACTGTAAATCTTCATCGACATAACTTAACAGAGCCTCAGCTTGGCCCACTGTTCTAGGAAAGCCATCCAAAAGGAATCCTCCTCTCAGGACATCCTCTTTGAGTAAGCGCTCCTTGACAATCCCATTAATCACAGAGTCTGGGACGAGGTCTCCTGAGTCCATAATTGATTTCGCCTTCAGCCCAAGTTCAGTGCCGTCAGCAGCAGCAGCCCGTAGCATATCCCCTGTACTGATATGAATCACACCAAATGATTCGGCGATTCGGAGAGCCTGTGTTCCTTTGCCGGAGCCTTGCCTTCCTAAAATTATCATCCCTATCGGCATAAATTGACTTTCATAGGCATTCCAGTCGATAAGGAAATCACTTTAGAAAACCTTCATAGTTTCGCATCATCAGCTGACTATCGATCTGTTTCATCGTTTCCAGAGCTACCCCCACCGCAATGAGGATTGAGATACCACCAAAAGAAACCTGTCCAACGTTCCCTTGGTCGAGAACTTTTGCGAGTATGAATGTTGGAAGAAGAGCTACAAGGGCGATAAAGATAGCCCCAGCAAGTGTGATTCTATTTAGGATCCTTCCCAAATATCTTTCTGTTTGAGGTCCTGGACGTATACCAGGGATGAAGCCTCCCTGTTTGCGGATAGTGTCAGCCTGTTTAACCGGATCAAAAGTTATCGCAGTATAGAAGTAAGAGAAACCTATAATTAGCAATCCGAAAAATAGAAGGTAAAACGGGCTGTCGCTAACTACAAGGTTGCTATCAATCCAACTTTGAATTGATTCACCCCACGTCTTATTCGCTGGATCACTATCGGAAGGCAGCACTGAGACAAGAAGTTGTGGAAGGTATAACACTGAACTAGCAAAGATGATTGGGATCACGCCTGATTGATTAACTTTCAGAGGAATGTATGTATTTTGGCCGCCATATTGCTTTCTACCAACAACTCTTTTGGCAAATTGAACAGGAATTCTCCTCTGACCTTGTTCAACAAAAACAATTCCTACAAGAAGGATAGAGAAGAGGATTAGTACTCCGACTAGTCCCCCGTTCCCTGCATCCGTTCGGACTAGTGCACCTTGGTTAGGTAACGATGACACAACTGAAGCAAAAATAATCAATGACATCCCATTGCCGATACCTTTTTGGCTAATGAGTTCACCCATCCACATCAAAAGTGCTGTTCCTGCTGTAAGGGTTAAGACAACTAGAGCGACACGAGGAGCCGTAAAGTTCGGCAAGAGGTCCAATCGAGTTCCGCTACTTGGACCGCTACCAAAGCCGCCACCACCATTATGGAATAGAAATGCAAAAGCAGTTGATTGGAGAAGAGCAATACCGATCGTCATATATCTGGTTGCCTGTGTAATCTTTCGTTGCCCCACTGCACCCATTTGCTGCCATTGTTCTACTCGGGGAATCACTACACCAAGGATCTGCATAATAATTGAGGCCGTTATGTATGGCATGATCCCTAAGGCGAAAATTGCAAACTGAGTTAAGGCCCCGCCAGAAAATAAACGAAGGAATGCTAAAGCTCCACCATTCTCGTCAGTGGTTTCTTTAAGAAGCTGTATAGCGTCGATATCAATTCCTGGAGCAGGTATAAAGCAACCAATCCGATATACAAAGATCATGCTCAGAGTGAAGAGGACCTTATTCCTTAAGTCCTCCACTCGAAACATATTCAAGACATTGGCTGCCATAATTTTTCCTTAGCTCTGGTAAAATTTCTACCGGTTTGTTAATGCGTTCCCTTTAGCCGGAGGCCTTCTATCACCCCATGGTTTCGGTATCACGGTAACCGCCCCACCAGCCGCTTGTATAGCTTCTTGTGCAGATTTCGAAAACGCGTGGGCAGAAACCTGCATTCCGGAAGTGATTTCACCGCGGCCGAGAATTTTAAGAAGGGCCTTTTTACGAAGAAGACCTTTTTGGCGAAGAAGCTCGGGAGTTATCTCTTTTTCGCCAAGGGCTTCAAGAGTATCGATATTGACGGCTTGATACTCAACTCGGAATGGGTTGTTAAACCCTCGTAATTTAGGGAGGCGCAGGTGCAGCGGATTCTGCCCACCTTCAAAACCGACTGGCACCGTGCCCCTTGCCCGCTGCCCCTTAGTTCCCCTACCTGCGGTTTTTCCGCCTTTGCCGCCAATTC
This sequence comes from uncultured Acidimicrobiaceae bacterium, assembly GCA_913031515.1. Taxonomy (GTDB): domain Bacteria; phylum Actinomycetota; class Acidimicrobiia; order Acidimicrobiales; family UBA8592; genus UBA8592. Next base: position 10,595 of record CAJWET010000017.1, read on the forward strand.
CGCGAGCGACTCTCTTGGGGGGGCGGTTCGATCCCGGTTGGGGTTGTAGATCATGTATTTTCATCTCTTCCTTCTCTCTTCATCCTTCGTGGATTAATCAGCTATTTCTTGGACTTCAACAAGGTGAGGGACTTTTGCTAACATGCCGCGTATCTCTGGCCGGTCGGGAAGAACATGAGATTTCCCTATCCTTCCTAAGCCAAGCGCTCGCAAAGTTCCACGTTGTTTAGGTTTGGTTCCTATAGAAGACCGTATCTGTGTGACCTTTAGCTCCATAATTAACCCTTATTCAATGACCTAATAGTACGTTCGGATTCCTTGTACGCATTAAGCATCCCAGATGGTACAAACTCCTCAGGGTCGAGACCACGAAGAGCCCCGACCTGATCAGGGCGTTTCAGACTTGCAAGTCCATCGATGGTTGCTCGAGCTACATTGATGTGGTTCGGAGAACCCAACGACTTACACAGAACATCTTTAATGCCTGCTTCTTCTAGAATCATCCGAGCAGCACCTCCGGCTATGACGCCAGTACCTGGCGCCGCAGGTTTTAACAAGACGCGACCCGCACCGGTTTCACCTATAACTGTGTGCGTTACTGTCGATCCCGCCATTGGGACTTGGAATAAGTTACGTTTAGCCTCTTCTGTCCCCTTTTGTATAGCTAGAGGTACTTCCTTCGCTTTCCCATAACCCAAACCCACACGACCTGCCCCATCACCTATTACAACTAGTGCAGTAAATGAGAATCGTCGGCCTCCTTTCGAAACTTTGGCAACCCGATTAATGTGAATCACTCGGGAATCTCTAAGTTCACCTGGGACTTTTTCTTGTTGTTCATTCATCAGAATTCTAACCCTGCTTCTCGGGCTGCATTTGCAACTGCAGCTATACGTCCATGATATTTGAGGCCACCTCGATCGAAAACTATTGAATCAATTCCTACAGCTTTCGCCCGCTGTCCAACCAATTCTCCGACTTTTTCCGCTGCTACAACACCCTTTACCCCGCTACCGCGAATTTCTGCTTCAAGGCTAGATGCCGCAACTAACGTATGGCCTTTGTCATCATCTATTATTTGCGCCGAAATATTCCTATTCGAACGGAAGACTGCAAGGCGAGGTCGGTCACTAGATCCATGAATTTTGCGACGTAACCTATTGTGCCGCCGGATGCGTCCTTCTCTTTTGTGCTTTGCTAAATTAACCATAATAAAAACCTATTTCACTGCCTTTCCAGCCTTACGGATAACATGTTCTCCAACGTAACGGATACCTTTCCCTTTGTATGGTTCAGGTTTTTTCAATGCTCGAATGTCTGCGGCCACTTGACCCACGGTTTGCTTATCAATGCCAATAATATTTAGTTCGGTGGGGGAGGGAACATCAAATTCAATCCCTTCCGGTGCTGTTACGTTGACGGGATGGCTGAATCCTAATTGGAATTCAAGGTTAGTCTTTCCCTTCGCTTGAACTCGATATCCAACACCAACTAGCTCAAGTTCTTTTCTATAGCCCTCAGTGACACCGATGACCATGTTGTTAATAAGTGATCTTGTCAGCCCATGGAGTGCTTTCGACCGCCGTTCGTCATTCTCACGGTGAACAATAACAGTTTCCTCTTCATGTGTAAGAGAGATCCCCTCAGGAAGCGCATGCACCAAGCTCCCCTTTGGACCTTTTACTACTATCTTTAATCCATCAATGGCGACCTCAACACCTGACAGTATCGTAACTGGAGTTTTTCCTATGCGTGACATCTTATGTTCCTTCTTTACCAGACATAGCAGAGTATTTCGCCACCCATATGGCGCTTTCTAGCATCTCGGTCGCTCATCAAGCCTTGACTAGTAGAAACAACAGCCACGCCTAAGCCACCTAGAACCCTTGGAATATCATTTGATTTCGAGTAAACCCTTAAACCAGGTTTCGAGACACGTTTAATTCCTGAAATTACCCGAGCCCGAGACGGAGAGTACTTCATTTCAATTGTAAGCGTGTTCCCTGGTTGGTCTTCGTTTTTTGAAACAACATAATTCCGTATATAGCCTTCCTTCCGAAGAAGGTCGGCCAAGGATTCTTTTAGTCTCGACGAAGGCATGTTAACGTCGTCATGCATTGCGGTATTTGCATTTCGGATTCGTGTCAACATATCTGCTACTGGATCTGTCATAGTCATATCGCAATTACCCCCTACCAACTTGCCTTTTTAACACCCGGAAGGTCCCCCGCATGCGCTAATTCACGGAGACACACTCGGCACAATCCAAATTTCCGATATACGGAGCGTGGCCTTCCACATCGCCTACAACGCGTGTAAGCGCGTACCTTAAATTTAGGAGTTTTACGCTGTTTATTAACTAAAGCTTTCTTTGCCATGTTGTTAATTTCCTTCAGTCCGGAATGGGAATGAGAACGAATCTAATAAGGCTCGTCCTTCCTGGTCATTGTTTGCTGTAGTGACAATAGTTATGTCCATGCCACGAGTTGAGTCGATTTTGTCATATTGAATTTCTGGGAAGATCAGCTGTTCAGTAACTCCGAATGTATAGTTCCCATGGCCATCAAACGACTTGAGAGAAAGTCCGCGAAAATCGCGCACACGAGGTATAGCTAGATTAATCAAGCGATCGAGAAACTCATACATTCGGTCACCTCTCAGAGTTACTTTCGCTCCAATTGCATTTCCTTCACGTAATTTGAATCCGGCAATTGATTTCTTTGCTCTTGTGACCATAGGTTCCTGTCCAGTTATGACAGTAAGGTCCTCAATCGCACCTTCAAGGGCAGCAGAGCGAGTCACAGCTTCTCCTACCCCCATATTAACTACGATCTTTGATATTTCCGGAACTTCCATAATGTTGGATTTCCCTAAACTAGTTTGGAGCGTCGCGCGAATTTCGGCCGAGTATTTTTCTTTTAGGCGGGGTTTTTGAGAAGTCACCATTAGAGATCGGCTCCTGTTCGACGACAGATACGGACTTTTGAACCGTCATTCGCAATTCGATACCCAACACGGGTGGGTTTCCCATCTTGTGGGCTGATTACAGCAACATTCGACGCACTCATAGGCATCTCCTTGTCAATAATTCCACCCTGCATTGTTTCCCTAGTGGGACGTTGATGCTTCTTAGAAATATTGACGCCGTCTACGATGACCCTGCCATCCTTAGGGAATACAAAGGAGACTTCGCCTTCTTTTCCCCTGTCTTTCCCAGAAAGAACGACCACTTTATCACCTTTTTTAATTTTCATTTCACAACACCTCCGGTGCAAGGGAAACGATTCGCATAAATTGCTTATCCCGCAATTCACGCCCTACAGGTCCAAAGATACGTGTACCTCTAGGTTGCCTAGCTTCATTAATCAGAACTGCTGCATTCTCATCAAATCGAATATACGACCCATCAGGCCGGCGGCATTCTTTCTTCGTACGGACAACGACACACTTAACAACGTCGCCTTTTTTTACCTGTGCCCCAGGAATAGCATCCTTAACTGTTGCTACGAAGACATCGCCAATACTTCCGTAACGTCTCCCAGATCCACCTAAGACTTTGATACATAGAACTTCTTTAGCCCCAGAATTATCAGCGATCTTTAATCGTGATTCTTGCTGAATCATCGTGCACGCTCCAGAATTTCTATCAGACGCCAACGCTTTTTCTTTGACAAAGGGCGTGTTTCTTGAATGCGCACACGATCACCCACGTTTAGGTCATTATCTGCATCATGAACGAAAAGCTTTGATGTCCGTCGCACAATTTTGTTATATTTGCGATGGCGTACGCGATCTACTATGGCTACTACTGCAGTCTTGTCCATTCCATTAGAGATAACGAGACCTTCGCGAACCTTCCGACGGTTTGCTCGTTGGTTATTCTCCTCAGTCATTGATCTCCTCCAACTCCTCAGCCGCGGCTATCTCGCGTTCGCGAAGTTCTGTCATCGCTCGAGCTACATTTTTCTTTACTTCTTTGATTCTGCTGTAGTTGTCCAATTGTCCAGTAACCAACTGGAAACGAAGATTAAACAACTCTTCTTTGGAGTCATTTAATGTAACGATAAGATCGCTGTCACTTAACTCCTTAAGAACTTTCCCCCTAGCCATTAGAAGCCCTCCTTACGAGTAACGAACTTCGCCTTAATTGGGAGTTTCTGGATAGCTCGATCAATCGCCTCTCGAGCAACTATTTCATCACTATATGAAAGTTCAAAAAGAACTCTCCCCGGACGGACTACAGCGACCCACCGCTCAGGGTTACCTTTCCCTGACCCCATTCGAGTTTCTGCAGGTTTCTCTGTAACAGGCTTATCTGGAAAGACATTTATCCATACTTTTCCACCGCGTCGAATATGACGAGTCATAGCGATACGAGCAGCTTCTATTTGGCGCGCAGTAATCCAACCAGGCTCAAGTGCTTGGATACCAAATTCACCGAAAACAACTTCATTTCCGCCCTTTGCGTTACCTTTCATCCGGCCGCGGTGATGCTTTCGATGCGCTACTTTTTTCGGCATTAGCATTAGTCTGCCTCCCCAGGACGAAATGTAGGTGTCTGGTGTTTCTCGTTTGTCATACGAGCAATTTGCTCTTCTTCATCGAGTAACTTCTCAAATTCGGGATCGGCTTCTTGAACCAAGGGAGCTAATTCCGTCAACTCACCCTCTTCTTCAGTTAACGCTCTATTACGTGCGGTGGAAGAAGAAACTACCTGCTTAGGGTGACTCGGTCCTGCAGTCTCACCAACAGCCATTGCAGCTTCTCGGGCGATCTTCTCTTCAGCTTGAACTTTGTAGGGAAGAATATCTCCTTTGTAAATCCAAACTTTAACCCCAATCCTGCCATAAGTGGTATGTGCTTCTCTGAAACCATAATCAATATCTGCTCGGAGTGTGTGAAGAGGAACGCGACCTTCGCGATACCATTCGGATCGGGACATTTCTGCTCCTCCAAGGCGACCGGAACATTGGACGCGAATACCGAGAGCACCCGCTTTTTGAGCGTTTTGAACAGCACGTTTCATCGCCCTCCTGAAAGCAACGCGACCGGCAAGCTGATCAGCTACACCTTGGGCAATCAACGCAGCATCTAATTCAGGTTGCTTGATTTCTTGAATATTTAATTGAACCTTTGGGTTACCTGTAATTTCTGTTAGTCCTGTGCGGAGTCGGTCTGCTTCTGCACCCTTTCTCCCAATCACTATTCCAGGTCTTGCAGTATGGACATCAATTCGGAGCTTGTCCCGATTCCCCGTTCTTTCAACTTCAACTCTTGAAATAGCTGCATGGGGAAGCTCAGTCATAAGGAAGTCACGAATCTTCCAATCCTCAATAACGAAGTCGGCGTATTCTCGATCGGCAAACCATCTTGACTTCCAATCGGTTGTTACTCCAAGACGAAATCCGTAGGGATTAACTTTCTGACCCATTATTCACCTTCCTCAGATTCATTTTCTTCATCTGTCTTATTACTTCCTTTTTCGGAAGGTTGTTCTTCATCATTACCCTGCATACTGGCAGGTAAGGAAAATCCAGCTTTCTCTGCATCTTCCGATGTAGTGAACCATACATCGGCTTTTGTTCTCGAATAGAACGGGGATTCTGGAGGATGATAAATCTTAGAGCTTACTTTAGCTTTTATTTGATATTCCTCTGAAGGTTGTGAACCATCTTCTAAGGCAGCAGCAGAACCTGCTCCATAGGGAGTTGACTCATCATCTTCTACAGAAGAATCCTGATCTTGAATCTCTTCCTGATCTTGAATCTCTTCCTGATCTTGAATCTCTTCCTGATCTCCCGCCGTTGATGTTTCTTTGGATTTTTCAACTCTTCGGCGTCGCGTTTCAGCTGAGCTCGGTGCCATCGAGGCACCCTTTAGTTCAGCCCGAGTTCTCATTTCTTCAATTTCTTCAGACGTATATCTAGCGAGGATAATTGTAATATGGCATGTTCGTTTACGAATTCGTGTAGCTCGACCTCGAGCTCTTGGACGCCATCTTTTCAGAGTTGGCCCTTCATCTGCATAACAAGCAGTAACATAAAGCTCTTCGGAAGAAATACCGTCATTGTTCTCAGCATTTGCCGCTGCTGAGTTTAAACACTTATGGACAGTGTCACTAATTCTTCGCTCCGAAAATACTAGAAG
>CAJWET010000018.1 GCA_913031515.1 uncultured Acidimicrobiaceae bacterium
TACAGGAAGACCTGAGATAGTCTGTTCTTCATTAGAAGAAATAACCTGCGATGCACCCATGCGTGAGATAAGTTTGCGGCGTTCAGATATGGGGAGTCTCTGATCAAGAGGAAGAACAGCGTTACCTTCATCCCAGATTCGCTGTAGATGAGAAACGAAAGATTCCCCACCCATTAGGTCAAGAGCAACAAGTTTCGACATCCTACCACTTTGCCAGATTGCAGACTGCTAGGTGTATTCTCAGCCAAATCGATCATATGAACCATAAGGGATAGAAAGTCAAGTAAGTTCTCAGCAATGCCCCAACACAATGTCTGCGTCTTCTGCGGTTCAAGCTTAGGGAGCGATCACTCGTTTTCTCTTTTGGCAACGACCTTGGGCGAAATACTTGCTCGATCAGATCTCGGGCTGGTTTATGGCGGGGCATCCATTGGTCTTATGGGTCAGGTGGCCGACGCGGTTTTGGAGAATGGAGGACAAGTTGTCGGCGTAATTCCGGAGGGGCTTCGAAGTAAAGAACTGAACCATAAAGGGCTAACTGAACTTCTCATCACCCAAGACATGCATGAACGAAAACGGATCATGTACGAACGCTCCGATGGATTTATTGCCCTTCCTGGTGGAGTAGGGACCTTAGAAGAGATTTTTGAAGCAGCCACATGGACAAAACTAGGCTTCCACAAAGAACCTAAGGACAAACCGGTCGTTCTAGTTGGGAATAGCGACTTCTGGTCTCCACTGACCGACTTCTTAGACATGCTCGTCATAGCAGGATTTGTAAAAGATCGTGACAGAGAAATCATTCGTCACGAACAAGACCCAGAGAAAGCTGTAGAACGGCTTCGTAAACATTTTTCGACTTCGTAGACCCTTTCATGGAATCATCCGACGAAACCGATGTAGGGCTTCTAAACTTTCCATATGAACATCAAATGGGTCGGGGCGAAAAAAACCATTTATGACGCTGTTGGAGGGCGAGAGTGGTTTGAGGAGCTCGTTGACCATTTCTACGAAAATGTCGAAATAAATCAACGAATTCGCCACTTGTACCCCGATGATTTGACCTTACCGAAGAAGAACACTTCGGATTTCTTAATCCAGTACTGGGGTGGGCCATCTGACTACTCGGAGAGACGAGGCCATCCCCGACTACGGATGCGTCATGCACCTTTTCAGATTGGATTTGAAGAACGAGATGCATGGATGGATCATATGCGGAATGCTCTCGAAGCTATGAATCCTACGATCGAGATTAAAGAAGCGATGCTGGAGTATTTCGAGATGGCTTCTACTCACATGATAAATGTTGAAATATGAACATTGGACATGGGGAAGAACCCGATGCTCTCATAGTTGATAGGCTGAAAAGTGTTCGTGGAGGATAGATGGAAGCACTCGGATACACCCCCTTTGATTGTGACAATCACTACTATGAAGCTCCAGATGCATTTATTCGTCATGTCCCAGAAGCATGGAAGAAACGGTGTGTTCAGTGGTGTGAGATTGACGGCAGGAAACATCATCTTGTCGGCGGAGAAATCAGCCATGCCGTTTCTAATCCAACATGGGACCCAATAGCGAAACCTGGCGCACTCCACGACTATTTTCGAGGGAACCCGACAGGGAGATCTCCTCTTGAAATGTTAAAAGACCGTGAACCCCTTCCTGGGGAATACATGAATCGAGACCTTCGAGTCCAGAAGATAAAAGAACAAGGCCTACAAGGCGTATGGCTTTTCCCAACGCTAGGAGTCTTATATGAAGAGCTTCTTAAAGACGATATTCCTGCGGTAAAAGTGCTTTTTCGAGCTTTCAATCGTTGGCTAGAAGAAGACTGGGGATGTAACTATGAGGACACGATTTTTGCTGCCCCCTATATATCTCTATGTGATGTGGACTTCGCTATTGAAGAACTTCAATGGGCGCTTGATAACGGGGTGAGGGTTGTTTGCATGCGACCTGCAGCCGTCTGGACTGAGGACGGCCCTAAATCACCGGGAAATAAAATGTTCGACCCTTTTTGGGCTCAGCTAAATGAAGCAGGAATAACGCTTGTGATCCACGCGGGAGATAGTGGGTATTCGAGTCAGGGATATGCGGAAGATGGATTTGCTTCCAGTTTCGGAGGGTCTCAGTCTTACACGCCATCTATAAAAGCCTTTAATATCGAACGAGCTGCCCTCGACTGGCTTATGACGATGTCATTGGAAAGAATGTATGACCGATTTCCGAATTTGCGAATTGCATCTGTTGAAAACGGTTCGAGTTTTCTTCCAGATCTTTTTCGAAAACTCCCGCAGCAAAAAAATAAGTTAATGGGGTGGTTCAAGGAGGACCCCTTAGAGCAATTTAAGGAACATGTATGGATTAATCCATTTTGGGAAGATGACCCGCATGAAGTTGCAGAGTACATGGGAAGTGATCGAGTGATCTTTGGATCAGACTGGCCTCACATTGAAGGAATGCCAACCCCACTGGATTATGTTGATGATTTAAGTGCGTTTAGTGTGCATGATCGCAAACTGATCCTTCTCGATAATGTGCTCGAATTGAATCAGCCCGCTCCAATATAAATTTCTTTCAACCACCACTTACTGTAATACCTTCTCCGGTTATCCACGAAGCTGCATCTGAAGCGAGGTACAGAACTGCAGAAGCGATGTCCTGAGGCGTTCCGAGACGTTGTAGGGGGATTCCTGTCTTCTTCGCATAGTCAGGTAGGTCATCTGGGGTGAGCTTCATAACTTCAAAGAAGATCTCAGTTGGTACAGCTCCCGGGCTAACTGAGTTCACACGAATATTCGGGGCGAGTTCATATGCTAATGATGCGGTTAGGACATTCACTCCTGCTTTAGAAGCAGCGTAATGGGAGTTGTTTGGGACGGCGCCGGAAGATGAACGGGAGGAGATGTTAATGATCGCTCCAGTAGTCATGTTTCTTGCAGCTGTTTGGCAGCCGATGAAAGTTGAAGTGAGTGTTAGCGCTAACGTCTGGTCCCAGTCTTCCCGTGGGAGGTCCTTTAAGGGGCTACGGCCGGTACTCGCACCTACGTTGTTGACCCAAATATCGATCTTGCCGAATGACTCAATAGTCTTTTGGGCGAGTTCTTCCACCTGGGCGTCTATGGTCATGTCACAGGGGTGACAAATAGAAATCCCCCCACTTTCGATGATTTGGTTTCGTACGCGTTCAATGTCGGTTATGGTCCGTGCGGATACAACGACACTCGCCCCAGCTTCAGCAAGAGCTGTCGCGATGCCCTCACCAATTCCTTTCCCGCTTCCAGTAACCACGGCGGTCTTGCCGGTTAAATCAAACAAGTCGAGCGTATTCATAAGAACCTCCCATAGTTACTCTATTTCCTACCATACTTTGCGAAATTTATGAGAATGCTAGACGGTATCGACGTGAGGGCTCATCACGGCCAGCGAACTGTGGATGCCGAGATCCCGAGTTTTGATCGTTGTGATCTGTCTTCCAGATTGGACAGCCGGTTTTAACGGAGTGCACGTATCGCCCAAAAAAGTAACTGTTTCTTCAATGCTCTCTGAAATAAAAGCTAAACCCCAAAATGAAGCAGGGCCCTCCCCTTCAGGTGTTTCAGGGCCAACCAACTCAAGGATGACATCTCCTAGCCAAAAAAACGTTTGGCGCATCTCAGAACCTGAATTCCCGAAAATTCTAACCCGCCTAGCCTGTAACCCGTCTTTTTCCAGCGCTGCCGTAGTACGGTCACAATCAGGGGTAGTTACGACAAGATGGTCGATCCGAGTAATGCCATTAGGGTGGATGGAAGGAATCAGAGCATCTTCATCGGGGGAGATATTAATTTTACTCTCGCCAAATTCAAGAGAATCGATTTGCCCGCTGACCTCATTGGTTGATGCAAGCCAAATCCCCTTTTGTTCGGACTCATGATCGAAAAGAAATCTTACGCTGCCGATTCGACAGATTGATTCGCCATTCGACAATTCCATCAGATTGAAACCTATCGAAGACCAACCCTCTGCTTCTCCGCCGATGGTTAATTGGAGGAGTTGAAATTCGTCATTTTTCACAAAAGAAACTCTACATCGGTTTTTTCCATCTTTCCCAGTTTCGATTGCCCTCAGGTTTCTTTCTATTCCCAATGGATGCGTTTAGGACTTTCCAGATAAGGACGCTGGGTGCCACACTTTGAGAATGCCTCGAGAAAGCCAATCTCGGCCTACGCTTATTCTGTTCACTGCTGTTGCGTCGGCGGTCCTTGTGGTAGCGAATATTTCATCTCTTAATGTTGCGCTTCCAGAACTTTCAAGAGAACTAGGGGCAAGCCAGTCAGATGTGCAATGGATGATTGATATTTACGCTTTTTTCCTGGCTACCCTTCTGCTTCCAGCTGGAGCGCTTGGAGATAAGTATGGGCGCCGCCGCTTACTTCTTACGGGTATCTTCATACTCGGAGCAGCAAACGCAGCGACCCTTATCACCAACGATGTTTCATTTGTTATCACGTTTAGAGCTATTAGTGGGGTAGGAGCAGCGTGCATCTTCCCAGCAACACTTTCGACCATCACTACTACACTTCCAGAAGATAAAAGAGTCCGTGGTGTTGCAATCTGGACTGCTTCGGTTTTTTTCGGCGGACTCTCTGGGGTGCTCATATCCGGAGCGCTTATGGAGAACTTCTGGTGGGGGTCGGTCTTTTTTGCGATGGCAATCCTGGCAACGGTGATTTTTGTCTTTTGCTGGAAGTATCTTCCTGATTCTTCGAACCCAAAAGAAGCGAATATCGATCCGCTTGGAGCAATTTTGTCCTTCGTAGCCGTCGGAGGCATTGTGTTTGGTGTTATGGAAGGGCCTACGAAAGGGTGGTCATCGTCATTTATCATCACTAGTTTCTTTGTCGGAGTGATTGCTCTAATAGTGTTTGTTGCTTGGGAACGACATACTCCAAGACCGTTACTTGACGTCAGGATGTTTTCAGATCGAGGAGTTCGGTCAGGATCTTTCTCTCTCTTGGTTCAGTTCACCGTAGCATTCGGCTTTTTCTTTCTAACCGTCCCGTTGCTCGCATTTGTTTTCGGGTATGGGCCACTTGATATGGGACTGAGTCTCATGCCAGCGGCGATTGGGCTTTTCCCAGCTTCAGCAATCGCCATCCCCTTAACTAGGAAAATTGGATTTCGCTCTGTTGGAACTCTAGGGCTTCTTCTACTCACTGGTGCCTTCTACCTTGGAACCACGCTAGGAGTAGATAGCGATTACACACTCTTTGCTGTCGTCATGGTCATCTATGGCGCGGGGATAGGGTTTGCTTCCCCGCCAGCAACCGAGATTATCGTGGTAGCGCTTCCAATGGAAAAGCAAGGAGTCGCCTCCGCTCTTAACGATGTCCTGCGAGAACTTGGAGCTGTAGTAGGTATCGCCTTGTCAGGCTCTATCTTTAACGCTGGTTATCGAAAATCTATCTTAAGTATTGAAGGGTTCACTCAGGACGTCATGGATGGGGTCCGGGAAACTCCAGCGGCTGCTGGGCTAATTGCACCATCATTAGGAGACGCAGGACCAATCCTTTTGGCTCAAGTTTCAGAAGCTGTCGTCGATGGCTGGACTAAAGGACTCTGGGCGGCATTTATTACTGCGGTAGTTGGTGTAATAGGATTCCTTATTTGGGCACCCGGTCGAACCAGTCATCAAGACTCGTTGAACCAAAAAAATCTGAGAACAGGAACCCTGGATTATCGGGAAGTCACCAAAGTATTAAGAATTGAAGGTGGGCGTTCAAGAACAAGTATCACTGTTAAACATCAGATCTTTGAAAAGGACTAAGGATTAAAATGGTTACCTCGCCGCATGAATCTCAAAGAATTGGGTGCCTAGTTCTCCCATTGTCAATTATCGCTGGATTTACCGTAGTTACTCTCTTCACTGCAGCTATCGGGTTTTCCGAATTTACCTCAACGATGGTTGGCTTAATGGGTGCTGCTGTCACCGCACTTATTGTTTGGAGAGCATTGCGAAAAATTCGGAGGGCAGGTAATGGATAGACTAGATAAAGTACCCACAAGTTGATCCAAGTACTTGTAAAAGGAAACTATGAAAGATGACCCGAAAGCGCCCGTAGTTATTCTTTGTGGAGGGCCTGCTCCTCATCCAAAGGCAATTGAATATATTCCAGATGGGGCTTTCCTAATGGCTGTTGATTCGGGTTTGGATCATGCTCGCGATCTTGGATTAGAGCCTAATTTAGTTATTGGTGACCTCGACTCAATATCACCTACGGGTCTCAAGTGGGCAAAAGAACAAAATATTGCAATTAAGGAATTCTCCAAAGACAAAGATAAGTCCGATCTTGAACTAGCGCTAGATGAAGCAAAGGGAATCTCAAAATCTATTTTTGTCATTGGATCAGATACGGGAAGATTCGATCATGCCTTCGGAGTTATTGCTGCTCTAGGTTCAGCAACTCCTTTCTTCAGGGAATGCCATGCGCTCATCGGAAGCTCATATCTCACTTTCATCTGTCAAAATGGAGAAATCTATTCTACTAATGGGACAACTGTCTCAGTCTTCACCCTCGGAGCAGCAGCCTCAGGAGTTGCCTTGCAGGGTTTCCGGTGGGAACTCGTAAACGCGTATTTACCCTCGGGATCCACGCTGGGACTAAGTAATGAACTCTTAGAGGAGGTAGGGACTATTTCTGTAGACGATGGTGTGTTAGTTGTTGTCCAACCCAATTCTATTTAATGTTCTGGATCCATACTGGCACTCCATCGACCGCCATATTGGTCAAGACGAAGGTCTATACCGAAGCATGCTGAAAGGTTTTTCTCATTTAGTGTTTCTTGCATTGGTCCCGCAGCGATAATTTCGCCGTGCCGAAGGAAGAGGACGTGAGTAAATCCGGAGGGTATTTCCTCCACATGGTGGGTTACTAGAGCAATTGGCGGAGTAGAGTCGTCCTTGGAAAGCATTGACAATCCGGTCACTAAGTTTTCTCTTGCCGGTAAGTCCAGTCCTGCCGCAGGTTCATCCAGAAGCAGTAATCCAGGATCGCTCATCATGCTTCGAGCTATTAAAACCCGCTGCCGCTCTCCTGAGGAAAGCGTGCCAAATGTCTGATCGCATAAATCTTCGACCCCAATACGCTTTAGTTCCAATAGAGCTTTAGCTTTATCTTCCTCAGAGTATTCGTGCCACCATGGTTCCAGGGCCCCATAAGCTGCTGTCATTACTACTTCTTGCGCGGTAAGGTTCGGCCGAAGAAGGTCAGCAAATCCAGCACTAGAGAACCCGACAAGATGTCGCATTTTCCGAATATCAGATTTCCCAAGCTCATGTCCAAGAACTTCAACTCTCCCACTACTTGGATGCAGGTAGAAGCTGGCGATACGAAGTAGTGAGGTTTTTCCTGAGCCATTCGGGCCGAAGATAACCCATCTCTCTCTTTCGCAAATCTTTAAGTTGATCTTTTTTAAGAGAACTTTCCCATCTCGTTCAAGTGAAACGTTTTCGAGTGACAAAGCGACGTTTTGCATATCCCTATCGATCTACTGCGGTCTTCCAAGCTGCGTACATGCCAGCATATTTCCCGTTTGCTCTAATAAGGTCGTTGTGGCTTCCTAATTCAATAATCTTCCCTTCGTCAACCACAGCGATTCGGTCAGCACGCATTACCGTGGCTAATCTATGAGCGACAATTATGGCAGTACGGCCATCCAGAAGTAAATCGAGTGCTGTCTCGATGGTATTCTCAGATTGTAAATCAAGATTCGATGTAGCTTCATCAAGAACTAAAACTCTGGGTTGAGATAGAAAGGCACGAGCGAGTGCAACCAGTTGGCGTTCACCGGCACTCAAGGAAGAGCCACGTTCATGGATGATGGTATCTATTCCGTTATCCATTGAAGTTACGAGCTGAGTTAACCCTGTTGACTCTAGAGCATTCCATATCTCATCGTCTGATGCATCCGGTTTTGAGAATGCGACATTGTCCCGTATTGTTCCAGCAAACAGAAAAGGCTCTTGAGGTACGACACCAAGTTGTGATCGTAAAGAATCTATAGTCACTTCTCGGATGTCGTAGCCATCGATCGTGATGTTTCCTTGATCAGGGTCGTAGAAGCGGTTGACTAGCTTCGCGATAGTTGATTTGCCTCCTCCGGTCGGTCCAACGATTGCCAGTGTCTCCCCAGCGCGAATCTCCAGATTCACTTCTTTCAATACCTGTGTCCCTGATGTATAGCTGAAGTTGATACTGTTCAAACATATTTCTCCATTAATTGGGGGAATATCGCTAGCATCTGCGCGCTCAACGACACTTGGTTGAGTAGCAAGTAATTCACGAAGTTTGGCTGTGGCGGCTTGTCCTTGCTGGTAGCCATTGTAGAGTTGAGTCAGCGTTTGAATAGGGGCGAAAAAGGCACCGAGGTAGAGGAGGAATGCTGTAAGTTCGCCAATTTTGAGATTTCCATTTAGGACCATGCGGCCACCAATGAGAAGAACGAAAGCTCGTCCGATTATGGCAATGGCTTCGGTTCCTGGGGTATAAATACTAGCTGCTCGTACTGCGTCTAGATTGGCGTCCTTATGTTCGCCAACGACGTTTGTATGCCGGATCACGTTATGTCGACGCCGATTATGGGCAGTGATCACCCGAATACCTGCCAAGCTTTCCTGTAAGTCTGCTAGGACGTCTCCGATTCTATTCCTGACTCGACGATAGGCGTTTTCGGATCGTCGCCTGAACCATTCACTGAGTACAAGAGTAATTGGGACGACGATAAGAAGGGTGATGAAAGCAAGGCTCGGGTTGAGAATAATTAGGACAACTGTGATCACGACAACTGTCAAGCCCTGCACTGCGAAGTTCACTAACCCTTCTTGAAACAATTGAGATAATGCTTCGATGTCACTTGTCATCCGTGTCATAAGAACGCCGGCTTTTTCGTTAGTGAAGAAATCAAGAGATTGACGTTGGAGATGGCTGAAAACCCTTATGCGTAATTTCTTCATAAGAGCTTCACCGAGCGCTCCGGTGTATCGGATCCGATACCAAGCACTCAAAGCATGTAGTGCGATGCTCGCAAGATACGTACACGCGACGATAACAAGGACACCTCGTTTGCCTGCAACTACCCCTTCGTCGATGCCAAATTTTGTCAACAATGGGCCGGCTTGTAGGAGGATACTTTCGGCAATGACTAGAAATAAGGCGCCCACTAGCTTCAATTTGTGTGGCGCGAGGAAGCTCCTAAGCGTAAAGGATTCTTCATGTTTAGTTCGGTAGCTGAATTCTACGACAGTCTCTGGATGGTCTGGTTCGGCATCTAAAACCTCGTTTACGCTCTTCTGAAGATGCCCAGGGACCCCTGCATAAGGCAATCCCGCATCTCTTGAAGAAGTTACTGAATTAGCTCCGCCAAAACCTATTGGGGGTCCGAAACTCATAAGACCTCCATGTAAAAATATTTGGGTACAGGCAACAATTTGTAGCTATTCATCTTTGTCTCCTGAGCTTCCCCGGCTCTTTTGTTCTGCCTCGGCAAGGATGGCTACGTATCGTTCATCGTTTGCCATCAGCTCGCTATGGGTTCCCTCTGCACTGACTTGGCCGTCTTCAATCAGGACAACACGGTCAGCGAGAGAGATAGTTGAAACCCTTTGGGCTATTAGTATTGTGGTTCTTCCCGATAGGTGTTCTGCTAGCGCAGTATGGATTTTTGCTTCTACTTCAACGTCTATGGCGCTAGTAGCATCATCAAGCACAAGGATCGGGGTTCTCTCCAGCAATGTTCGTGCTAGTGCGATTCGTTGCCGTTGACCTCCCGAGAGCGTATACCCGCGTTCGCCAACCACCGTTGCGTAACCTTCAGACAGTTCTTCGATAAATCCTGAAGCCTCCGCGGCTGTTGCAGCTGATGCGATGTCTTTTAGTGGAGCGTTTGGTTGGCTGTAGGCAATATTTTCTGCGACTGACGTAGAAAACAAAAAAGGTTCATCGAATACAATTCCAATCTGATGACGAAGAGAGTCCAAAGTGACCTCTCTAATATTCTTCCCATCTACCAAGATGTCCCCTGATGTCGGGTCATAGAAACGATTTAGTAAACGTCCGACAGTAGATTTTCCAGATCCGGTCCTCCCCACTATTGCAACAGTCTCCCCAGGATCGATAGTTAGGTTAAAGCCAGAGAGAACTTCTTCGGCTGACTCAGCCACATCGTCGCTATTGTTTCCCCGAAAAATCGGATAGGAGAAGTGGATATCGTCGAAAACAATTGAGCCTTTGACATCAGTTAAGGGGGCAGCATTTGGAGAATCAACAACTGTTGGTTCTTCGTCGAGGACTTCGAAGATTCGTTGAGCCGAAGCGGAAGCTCTTTGAGTTTGTAGCAAAAGAAAACCGAACATGCGAAATGGGGCCTGGAGCATAATGACGTAGGCGTTAAATGCAAATAATGTCCCTATTGAGACGCTTTGTTCAATAGCTAAATGCCCTCCATAAAGAAGCACTAAGGCCATTCCTACTCGGGGGAGAGATTCAATAATTGGGTTGTAGCGAGCCCGCGATTTGATAACTTCCACATTGACCCATTTGATATGTTCAGCTGCTCGTTGCAGAAGACCTACCTGGTGTTTTTCTGCAGCAAAAGACTTCACAACTCTTATCCCGTTCACGTTCTCATCGACGATTGTTGCAAGTTCACCTAATCGGGCTTGCCCAACCCAGGTCAAAGGGAAAACAACTCGACGAAGTTTTTGTCCAAAGAAATAGACACCGGGAAGAGTGATTAGTGATACAAGCGTGAGAGGGACATGTAAGGTCATCATGTACCCGAACGCAAGAATAAAAGAGATAATGGTCATCCCGATCAGAGGGCCGAAAGCAAGAAGCACTTGGATTGACCTGATATCACTATTAGCTCTTGAGATGACCTCTCCTGATTGTGTCCGGTCAAAATAGGAAAAACTGAGTTTTGTAAGGTGTGCATATAGCAATGACCGAAGGTCCGTTTCTACTCCCCAGGCCAGTCGAAACAGTGAATAGCGGTATAGAGCGCCAAAGACGAATCTTCCTACCCCAACTGAAATAAGAATAACTGCCCAAGTGGTTAAGGCTCCTCGATCTGTAGCTATTGCAGCGTCAATTGCATTTCGTGCCATAGCAGGAACTGCCACGTTTAGAATAAGTGCGATAACACCAGTAAAGAGGCCGAAGTACAAAGGTTTCTTGTGTGATTTTGTTATCGGTAACAGCCGTCGCATCCATCCAAGCTCCTTGTCGGGATGGATTGAGTTCTTTGGAAATTTGTAGCGTAGAGTTACGCCGGCTTCTTGGAATTCACTTCCGGATGGATTTTTTCCAACCATCTTGGTTTCTTCGGGATCGAAATAAATCAAAACTGTCTTCGCAATCTAACCTAGTAGAAATGGAGTAGACCTAATCTATAGCCTTGACGCCTTCTATAAGAACTCTTCCTTCGAAGTGTGCCATGAGACGTCTTCAATTACTATGTATTTTTAGAGATGTCTTTCATAGAAATTAGACCTGATACATTCAAAATTCCGATGATGCGGATGCTCCATGAGGGAGCAGAGTTATAGATACTACATGGGGCCTTATCGCCGTGGGGATCTTGATTGTCGCCACAGCTTTTTTCGTTGCAGCAGAATTTGCGTTTATAGCCGTTGACCGAGCACGTATCGAGTTTGAAGCGCTGCAAGGAAATAGGCGCGCTGGATCGGTACTAAAAATTCTCAAAAAATTGTCGTACCAACTCACTGGTGCCCAGCTTGGCATCACGATAGCGGCAGTCCTCATCGGGTTCATAGCGAAACCGACAATAGCATCCTTATTAGCCGATCCAGTCGAGAATGTCGTTGGCGAAAGCGCCAAGGAAAGTGTAGCTCTCGCCGTTGCGATCGTCTTAGCGACTTTTGCGGCAATGATTCTAGGAGAGTTAGTTCCCAAGAACATTGCCATCGCGAAGACTGATGTCACAGCAAAAGTACTTGCGGGGCCTTTCCGTCTATATAGTTTTGTAGCCAAACCAGTGATAGCGCTCTCGGATGCTACAGCTAACTGGCTAACACGTCGACTTGGGGTAGAGCCTGCTCAGGAACTTGAGCGTGTGCCGAACTTAGAAGATCTTGGATCAATGATTCGAACTTCTGGAGAGGTGGGAACTCTTGGATTCCGTGAGGCCGATTTGTTAACCAGATCATTACGATTTGCAAAAAAAACTACCAGCGAAGTAATGGTTCCTAGGCTAGCGGTACACTCTCTCCCTCGAACAGCCACAATTTCAGACTTAGTTGAACTTAGTGCTTTAACAGGGCTGTCTCGCTTTCCTGTAGTTGATAGTGATCTTGACAGTGTTATAGGTATCGCTCATGTTAAATCAACTCTTCTAGTGCCCCTTGGGCAGAGAATGGGTACTTCTGTAGAGACAGTAATGGGAGACGTTCTAGCAGTTCCTGAAAGTAGAGACTTACTTTCAGTAATGGCGGACATGCGACGAAGCAGAATACCTCTGGGTGTAGTGGTCGATGAATATGGAGGGACAGAAGGAATAGTTTCTATCGAAGATCTTTTAGAGGAGATTGTTGGGGAGATAGACGATGAGTATGATGCCGTATCAGAAAACGGGTCTGAAGAAAGCGCAGGAGTTTTTACCATTAGCGCAAATCTTCATCCCCACGAAGTTGCAGATATCTGTGGGTTTGAAATTCAAGATGGAAGATATGAGACGATAGCGGGGTTCGCTTTAGAAAAACTGCAGCGTATACCTTCATCGGGTGAAATGTTCCGCTACCAGCGGTGGAAAATAGAAATTCTTGAGATGGATCATCTACGGATAGCCCGAGTCAGATTAACGGCGCCATTTTTGAATTTTCAATCTGACGGTAATAGTCCGAACCGGAAGCGATGAACGTATGACGGTAGCACTAGCAATCCTGCTTACACTAATTCTAATTTTCCTCAATGGTTTCTTCGTAGCAGTGGAATTTGCCCTTATCGGAGCTCGTCGAACAAGGATGGAGCAACTTGCCAGAGGAAACCACAGGTCTGCCCGAGTGGGGCTCGACTTGATGCGAGATTTGCCTCTGACCATTTCTGGAGCACAGCTGGGTATCACTGTTACTTCTCTGGGGCTTGGTCTCGTCGCTGAGCCAGCTTTTGCAACAATATTTGAGAAACTCTTTGATGGGGCGCTTCAGGTACCTTCAGTTGTAGCTCATTGGCTTGCGTTCGGCATTGCAATATTTATTGTTGTCTTCTTACACATGGTTTTAGGTGAAATGGTTCCTAAGAACTTTGCTCTTACAAACCCCGAAAAAGTAGCGTGTCAGTTAGCTGCTACACATCGGGCCTTCGTTTTTGCGTTCCGACCAGTTATATGGGCACTGAACCAAACAGCAGCGTTCTTGCTCAAGCCATTTAGGATCAAACAGGTAGTGGAAATTGGTGTCGCACACACTTCTCAAGAAATACAAAATTTATTGGAGCAAGCGAAACGAAGTGGACAAATGGACCAAGGCCGCCATGATTTGTTAACTAGCGTACTCCAATTCCAAGATCGCCCTGTCACTTCAGTTATGGTCCCCTGGCGAGAGGTGGACTATGTGGAACATGATCAAGGGTATGGACAAATGGGCCTTCTTGCTGCTGCTAGTGGGCATAGCAGATTTCCCGTTATTGAAAATGGCCAGGTGATAGGTTTCCTCCATGTGAAAGATCTCCTGTATGCAGAAAAAACATCAGAAAACAAAAGAGATTCAGGCGAGCTTGTTAGAGAGTTGCTCTTTATTTCACCTGAACTGCAATTAGATGAACTCTTACGATTAATGCGTGAATCTCAAATACATTTTGCCATTGTCGGCAGTAAGTCTGAATGTAGGGGAATCGTTACGTTAGAAGATGTTCTAGAAGCAATTGTCGGCGAGATTATCGATGAGACAGATAAGCCAAGCGTACAAAGAAATAGTTAACTTTTAGATTCTAAAAATGTAAACACCGAGAGGGCTACGCTCCGACAGCATGGTATCCACCGTCCACGTGAATAATCTCGCCAGTTGTTTGAGGAAACCAATCTGAGAGTAATGCGACACATGCTTTTGCAACACTGGACGGGTCATTCACATCCCAACCTAGTGGGGCACGAGTACCCCATGCATCTTCGAACTCTTTGAAGCCAGGAATTGACTTCGCAGCCATAGTGCGAATAGGACCTGCAGCAATTAAATTTACTCGAATATTGTCTGGCCCTAAAGAACGAGCCAAATATCTAGAAGCAGACTCGAGTGCAGCTTTTGCGACACCCATCCAGTTATAAG
Source organism: uncultured Acidimicrobiaceae bacterium (assembly GCA_913031515.1). Taxonomy (GTDB): domain Bacteria; phylum Actinomycetota; class Acidimicrobiia; order Acidimicrobiales; family UBA8592; genus UBA8592. The sequence goes on from CAJWET010000018.1 coordinate 14,324, forward strand.
CAGGCCATGCGTAATTTGCATCAAAGTCAAGCCCAACTATTGACCCGCCGTCAGACATGAGGGGGCAGACCGCTTCTGCCACGGTCTTCAATGAATAAGCTGAAATTTCAAAGCCTAAGGATAGATCTTCCCACTGTCCAGCGAGAAAATCTTCTCCGAGACCAACTTCGGGCATAAACCCTATTGCATGTAACGCTCCATCTACCTTCCCCCATTTGTTCGACAAAGAATCTCGAATGATCGAAACATGGTCAGGTTCTGTCACATCAAATTCCATCACCTCGACATCCCCGTCAAGCTTTCTGGCGGTTCTTTCGGTCAACCGAAGCCCTCTCCCAGCTCCAGTAACCACCACTTCAGCACCTTCTGCAAGAGCCAGTTGGGCGACGCCAAAGGCAAGACTTGAGTCAGTTAGGATGCCAGTTATCAATAAACGCTTGTTTTCTAGCATGCCCATAGAAACTCCTAGCATAGAAGCGATGTCATGAGATTACTAGGCTTCGGAGCCTCAAGTGTGAACGGTTACTATGAACGTTCGAGAAATAAAGAAAGTATTGGGAAAATCGACGCTTCTCACTCGGATTAGGGTATGTTCAATTCATGAAAATTGGGATTGTCGGTGGAACTGGACCAGCTGGGACAGGCTTAGGCCTACGCCTCTCTTCTGTCGGATATGACGTTGATATTGGTTCTCGTTCTTCCGGTAGGGCTGCTGAAGTCGTCGAAGATACTCTAGAGCAGTGGACAGATAGTAACTTCATTCTTCGGGGGGTGAGTAACGAGGAAGCAGCCCGAGCCGAGATAGTTGTTTTAGCAACCCCATGGGATTCTTGTGCTCCAACAGCAAAATCTTTCAAAGAACTTCTCAAGGGCAAGCTAGTTATTTGTATGGCAAATGCGCTGGCGCGTGTAGGTAATGAATTTCACGCCCTCTATCCACCGCGCGGCTCCATAGCGGCTGATGTTCAAGCTGCAATTCCTTTGTCAAGAGTATCAATGGCATTCCAGCACCTCCCAGCTAAGGAACTTGGTGAAATACAAAACAACATGGAAGGTGATGTGCTGGTGTGCGCCGATGAGCAAGGTTCCATTGATGAGACAATCCAAATCGTTGAGAAAATGCCAAGCCTACGAGGGCTCGATTGTGGAAGTTTAGCGAATGCCGCTCCGGTCGAAGCCTTTACAGCTGTACTGCTGCAATTGAACCAATTGTATAAAACTAGATCATCCGTGCGGATAACCGGCTTGGAATAATCTCCTTCGACAGTAACTTAATCTTTAGATACGCCTTGCTAAGGGGTTAAAGTTGGTCAAGTACTTAACTAGTTATGTTCCATGGAGAAAAATTTGATACGACTCTACGACACAGTGAGGCGGGATGTCGTCCCATTTGAACCCGATCAAATCGTCAGAATATATACGTGCGGGATTACTCCATATGACGCAACGCACCTTGGTCATGCAGCTACCTATTTAAGTTACGATGTTTTGCAGAGACGATTACGCGACTTAGGGCATGAAACACGGTGTGTGAGAAATGTTACTGATGTCGATGATGATATTTTGCGAAAAGCTAGAGAGTTGGGAGTTCACTATCTTGATCTTGCGGCGAAAGAAACTGCCAGATTCGATGATGATATGCAGTCTCTTGGAATGCTTCCATCATGGTCTGAACCGCGCGCTACCTCAGCTATCACAGAAATCCGGAAGTTCATTGGGCAAGTTATATCGAACGGTCATGCATATGAGGTGGACGGCGCTGTTTATTTCGAAGTCCGTACATTTGAAAATTTTGGATCGCTAAGTGGGTTAGATCGTGAGAAAATGCTGGAGTTGGCAGCGGAACGGGGAGGACATCCTGAAGATCCTAAGAAACGAGATCCTCTAGATTTTGTTTTGTGGCAACCCTCAGCAGAAGACGAACCGTCATGGGAGAGTAAGTGGGGTTATGGCCGCCCAGGTTGGCATGTGGAGTGTTCAGTTTTGGCTATGAGAGATCTCGATACTCCAACGATAGATCTTCATGGTGGCGGCGCCGACCTTATCTTCCCTCATCATGAATGCGAGCGAGCCCAGTCAGAGGCAGCAACTGGGTTGCCATTCTCGTCATACTTACCTTTCCTTGGGCCT
>CAJWET010000019.1 GCA_913031515.1 uncultured Acidimicrobiaceae bacterium
CGCCCCCCCTTGGTACATTGTTACAAACCCTAATTCCTTGTCCTGACGTTCCAACTCATGCAATATTGTCGTTATAAGGCGACTTCCGGTACAGCCAACAGGATGGCCAAGAGCAATTGCTCCCCCGTTAACGTTCACTTTTTCCATTGGTACACCATGAACTTGCGCCCAGGATAAGAGCACAGAAGCAAACGCCTCGTTGCATTCGAAAAGGTCAAAATCGCTGATGGAATATTTGCTCTGATCCAACATTTTTTGCGTTGCTTCTACAGGTCCATCAAGTAGGTAGTAGGGGTCGGAACCAACCATAGTGTGGTAAGCAATTCTTGCTCTTGGCTTTACGTCAATTGCTTCGGCAGTGTCACTATCCATCCATAGTACTGCAGCAGCTCCATCGGAGATCTGGGATGAGGTTCCTGCCGTATGTAAATCACCTTCAACGACTGGTCTGAGTTTAGATAAGTTTTCAACAGTTGTTTCGCGTAAACCTTGGTCTTTGTTTACTAATCTGACCTCCCCAGTGGGCACTCCGTCACCATCCACCTGAGGAGCATCAAGTACCGAGACTGTTTCTAGGTCAAATCTCCCTTCTTCCCATGCTTTGGCTGCTTTCTTTTGTGAATCAGCGCCAAGTTCATCAAGTTGGGATCTGGTAATGCCTCTTCGTTCCGCTACCCGTTGAGCTGCTCCGAACTGACCATTGGGAGGGTCATCCCATGGCCATGTTTCCGCATCCTTGTAGTAACCACCCCCCCCTCTTGCAGCTGTCCCGAGGGGAACCTGTGACATCTGTTCGACACCGCAACCAATTGCAATTCTTGCTCCGCCTGTCGCTATTAGACCCTGCGCAAAAGTGTTCGCCTGCGCTCCGGAACCACATTGGCAATCAACGGTTGTCGCCGCAGGGCTATAACCAATACCAGCAGTTAACCATGCGTTCCTTGTAACATTAGAGGCTTGTTGGCCAGCTTGGGTAACACAACCACCCACTAATTGGTCGACAGATTCAGGAGAGATCCCTGCGCGTTTTAGAACTTCTTGTTGGACGATTGAAAGAAGTTTTGGAGCAATAACCCCTGAGAGCCAACCTCCACGTTTCCCAATCGGGGTCCGCGTAGCTTCAACTATGACAGGTTCTCCCACTTATTTCTCCAATCCTAGATCCCTTCAGGGTAATAGGCATTGGGGCTCCTTGCCTTCAGCGGGAGAATCTTTTCAAGCCGGAGGGAACAGTAAAGTAAGATTTAGTGATTCAGTTTGCGAAAATTGGATTCTCCATTTAGCTTTTTGGAATGTCGATGTGGGTACCAATTGTTTGCAGCGCGGGAATTTTAGCTTTCAGTGTCTCGCTTCTTCGGGTATCCGGAGTCTGGAGTGAAATTTTTGCTCCTCTGAAGCTCCGACCTAAAGAAACTTTTGATCCTTTAGTTGCTTCTCCTTCGGGATGGATTGAAAATCATGCATTTTGGGATAATCATCCGGAGGAAAGTGATGACCATGCAATCGATTCAATAGATTTCTGGGAAACTGACTCAAAACGCTTCGCTAGCTAGCAAGTGGGAATTCACTAAACACTCCCTAGATCCAGACCTGACCCCAGTGGTTGTTTCTCCAGTACTATCATGATGCCTAGAGTTCCCATGTCGTCACCAGAAACCTTTATTGCTTTCGCTGCAATCATGTTTGTTATTGCTCTGATCGGAGCCGCCATAGATTGGTTTGGGACCCCGCTCCGTCACAGAAAATTTGTACCTAAAGCCTTCAGATTCCCCGATGAAAAACTTTTCCGGAACGAAAGTTTACACAATCCCTACGTGGCCCCTGCCCAATCCAGTCCAGCTGGTCCTTATCTTTACGAAGAAGTAGTAATAGCTGGAACTGAACTGGGGCTTCAAGATCGGCATGGCGGGATTCCGAGCACTCCGGTCGGCCCCCTAGAACATGATGGCAGTGAAGATGACACACCTGTCGGAGTTGAGGAATCATTTCCGATCGTTGAAGGTGAAGATGATTTGGAGATTGAACAAGGAGGGACCAAAGAAGCGGAACGTGGAGAAGTTGAACCAACTATTTCTGGGAAAATCGAAACTCCTCCGAAGAAATCTGGAACACTTCGTCTGAGGGGGTGGACCCCCGGTGGATATGTCTTTAATTTAACCCAGGATGGTAGAGAACCTTCTCCAGCTACTGTTCGTACACGATATTGGAAAAATGTAAGCGCAGCAGCTGGGTCTGCAATCTTTGGAGCGAATAATATTGAGCGGATGCAAGAAGGGAAACCTCCGCAAAGGCGAAATTACCGTAGTGGGAAAACGGAAACGATGCGGATCTCTCCAAAGAGTTTTGAGGAATCAGGTGGTGAAATACCCATTCCTTACTGGCCTTCTACCGCCGTCGATCCATTTGGAAGCATCAAATGAACAAACAGACTGTCTCTGAACTCTTCGAAGAATCTGGTAGCGACACGATTAGTTATCGGGGAAGAGTGGTTCGGGCGCTCGTTCGAATTCCCGTGAAAGACGGTTCATTAGTTCGCGTTAAACGAGAAAGCGTAAGCTCCCCTCGACTCCAAGCGGTTAAGGTTTCTGTAAATAAAGGGGCGGTGGATGTAAACGGTTACCGCGAACCAATAATTTCTTTATGGAGTCATACCAGCCCCGAAGAAGTCGAATTAACTGTTCGGGGGAAAGATGCTTCTGTCCTAGAAGTGTGGAATGCATGGTCAATGGGGGGCGTAGACTCTTCTTGGATCGGGAACAGTGGGATTGTGACTAAAGCATCAGCTGCGGGCCAACTTCTTCAATGCAGTGATGGGATCGGTCAGGCTACTTTCTCGGATTTGGTAGCTACTATCGAAGTGCTCGGCTAAGAGCGGGATGCACTGTTCGATCCCTCAAATAGTGACAGATGCTAGAAAATTCCCACCGAAATCAAAAGGGCTTAATACCCGCAGTGAACGTGTCGCTAGATGAATGACCTCTTCTTCAGAGTAAATTTCCGGAAGAGATAAAACAATCCCCCGTTTTGGATGGTCTTGGTGCACAACCCATTCTGGGGGTACACGCACTTCGAAATCTCTAAGGCGTTGGACTGCTTTAGTCCCGACGGGATGAGTTATTCCGATTTGTGCTGGCATCAGCTCTTGTTTTTTTTCATATGAAGGCACCCAAGTAAATTTAGGTATTACCGGACCTCGGCTGGAAAACATTTTCCAAAATAACGAGCTGGAGTGCACTTCAGCTTCCTCCACGGCTGGTTCAATGTTGACCCAGTAGTTCTGTTTATCTACTTGATGGTTGTCTCGCAGCAATGCAGTGACATCCTCATAGTTTTGGTCCGTAAATTCGAAGGTACGGAAATGAATTGCCATGGATGTTCACTTTACGGCTAGTCCAGTGGCTGAGCTATTCATTTCCCTTTTTACTTCTAATTCTCCCAATAGCGCTCTGGACAATTGAAATCTACGACTGGCCGGAATACACCTCCTCGGACTTGAAGAAGTGACATTCCGCCAGATGGATCTTGGTGGACAAGCGCAGTCATTAAAGCACAAGGCCCACCGGAAACACTTGAGTCATAAATGGTTCCTTGAATATTCGCAATATTGAAGAAAGTGCGAGTATCTAGTTTCTCTCCTACTTCTTGAAGGATTTGAATTAGAAAGTCAGCACTCCAATAACCCAATGAAATGGCTTGGCTATAGATCAGTGGACCATCGATGTTTTCCAGATCGGTTGCCATCCGAGTGGTGGCTTCTCGATATTCCTCCTGAGGAGGGAATTGTGTGAACACGTACCCTCCTTCAAGTTTTTTGGAAGTCTCAAATTCCCTGAGAATACCTGGAAGATAAGTCACATCATCAACAACCATTCCGGGGAAAGAACTTATTAGTTGCGCCTTTGATTGGAGAGTCTGTCCTAAACCAATTGATAACCAGAGTATGTCTGAGTCAACACCACTGATTTCTTCAAGAATACGGTCAGCTATGCCAGATTCTTGAGTTGGTGGGATTTTCACCACGGATAGAAGATTGTCTCCCCATACCTCCTGAACTAGTGACTCCATGGCGATTCCAGCATCATCTGATGTGGTAACTAGTACGAGACTAGGTTGACGCCCATAAAAGATATTAGCTAACCGTAATGAGCCATCATCTAGAGCTGCACCGGGCACACCCAACGCATGGCCATTCAAACAGCCGTTGAAGCTGAACCCCCAATTATTTGGGTAGCAAAATCCTTCAAGAAAACCCCACCCAAAGAATGGAATGTTTTGCTCAGCAAGAAAATCCGTAACAGTTCTATCAGCTGAAACTGAAGCCAGTACGATAGCAAAGACTTCTTGGTCGATCATTGTTTGAGCTGCTTCTAATGTTTTGATCGGATCACCTTCATCATCGATAATCTGGGCTATCTCGATCTCTCTAATTCCTGATACCTCTTCGGTACTGATACGACTAATCCGCGCTTCGACGCCCACCTCTACGTCGTTGAAAACGTCTGCTGTCTTGATTACTCCGATACGCACCTTCGTCTCCGTTATTCCTCGCGTGGAAGAACTTACCGGATCGACTGAGTCAATCGTTTGCTCTTGCATTGGATCTTCGCTTGATTCTTGAAGAGGAACTTGAGTTTCTGCCGGTAAGGTTTGATCTTTTTCAGGTGAAGGCGAAGGTGTTTCACTTTGTGTAGAAACTATAGATAATGAAGGATGGTCCGCGCTGGCACAGGACATAACAGCTGCAGCGATTATGCAACCCATTGCCAATATCGATAGGTTAATGAACTTTAGTTTCCCGCTTCCCATTCAATTGGTTACGATAGATCTAAATTGTGCTTTTGAAGCAATTTCCCAGATATTTGTTAGATACCCAATGAAGAACAACATGCCCTTTGAAGAATGGTTCGAACAACATGAATTAGAAGAAAGCCCCCTTATTCCTGCTGCAACGGTGATCCTGCTCCGCAACTCAAACGAAGGCTTAGAAACGCTTATGATGAGGCGCAATGCGCGGCTGTCCTTTGCTGAAGGGATGTGGGTTTTCCCAGGGGGAAAGGTTGACGGCGAAGATGGCGGAGCTGAAACGGGTCCATATGATACGGCTATAGCTGCCGCTGTTCGTGAGTGCGAGGAAGAATCTGGACTAGTTCTGGACCCTGATGAGTTGATTTATTACAGCCACTGGATCCCCCCTATAGAAGCACCAAAAAGGTTCTCAACATGGTTTTTTATTGCTCCATCTCCAAAGGGGCAAGTAACCATCGACGACGGTGAAATAACTGATCATGCGTGGTGGAGGCCTAAAGATGCCCTCACCCACGCACATAATAAGGAAATCGAAATCCTGCCGCCAACTTGGATGACCTTATTTGACCTTCATAGTTTTGCTTCTGTGGATGATGCATTGCGAGAAGTTTCTCAACGAGGCCCGAGGGCATACGCGACGAAGATTATCCGGACAGAACGAGGAATGGCCGCCATCTGGGAAGGGGATTGTGCTTATGAAACTGGAGAAACCACTAGTGACGGCCAACGGCACCGGCTCGTGATGGACGACCCTGTCTGGAGTTTCGAACTTGGGGAAAATACAACGCATTTCTGTTAACACGATAGAGTTTGCTAGCGTAAACGATTTCGTTTCTAAAGGAGAGTAGTGTGGACACACAAACTTTTGACGGCTTAAGCTCGGATGAAGTTTCGACTCGGATAAACAACGGACAAACGAATAAAGCTCCAGAGACGACTTCTCGGTCCCTATCAGAGATTGTTTACGCAAATGTATTCAATCCAGTAAACGCGATCATGTTGGCTCTCTTTGTTCTCATCCTGATAGCTGGTTTCCCTGCCGACGGACTCTTTGTGGGAGTCGTAATCGGAAATAGTGTAATTGGTGTAGCCCAAGAGGTGTACGCTCGGCGCGAACTAATGAAACTCCAATTACTCAATGCCCCAAATGTTCGCGTTCGTCGAAATCGGGAAGAGGTGGAGATTGATTCAGAGGAGATCGTCGTCGATGACGTTCTTCTCCTCGGGGCGGGAGATCAAGTGGTTGTCGACGGCGAGGTTGTTGAATCCAACGGTTTAGAAATTGACGAATCACTATTAACTGGTGAGTCAGATGCGATAGTTAAAAAACACGGAGATGAGCTCCTATCTGGAAGTTTTGTGAACGCTGGATCAGGGGCTTACAAGGCGAAACGTGTAGGTGCTGACTCATACGCCAACTCCCTCGCGATGGAAGCCAAACGGTTTGAGCTGGTAGATAGCGAATTACGGAAAGGAATCAACTCTATTTTGAAGGTCCTCATGTTCCTCATTCCACCCGCTGGCGCGTTGTTACTTGTTTCGCTGTTTGACGTTGAAGACCAATGGCAAAATGCTTTGCAAGGTTCTGTCGCCGCAGCTGTCGCCATGGTCCCAGATGGACTGGTGCTCCTAACTAGTCTTTCCTTCGTCGCAGGGGTGGTGACTATAGCTAAACGTAAAGCGCTGGCGAAGGAGTTGGCCACAGTTGAGCTACTTGCCCGCGTTGACACTCTTTGCCTAGATAAAACAGGGACTATTACCACTGGGGAGATTGGCTTTGGAAGCCTCGAAGTTTTTCCTGGCTTTGAAAAAGATTATGCCCTCGCTGCTGTGGGTGCCGTTGCACACAGCGACCCAAATCCGAACCCGACTATGGCCGCAGTGGCAAAGAGTCATGAAGCCCCTAGAGGTTGGAAAGCAATTCATGTGGAGCCTTTCAGTTCCGCTCGGAAATGGTCAGCAGCAGAATTTGAGGATATCGGTACGTTCTTTATAGGAGCACCAGATATTCTGATAAGCCAATCATTTCAAGGAGAAGCCGAAATAGCACAAAGATACGCGGGAACTGGTCGTCGTGTCCTCGCTCTTTGTCAGAGTGACCAATCCTTTAAGGCGGAACTCCCCGATGACCTTAGACCACTATTACTTATTCTCCTCGATGATACTGTTCGAGAAGATGCACCAGAAATACTCAAGTTTTTTGCTGACCAAGGTGTTGACCTAAAGGTCATATCGGGAGATAACACTGCAACGGTTGCTACAGTTGCTGAACGAGCGGGGGTTCCAGATGCCCATAAGCACATTGACGCTCGAACTTTAACTGACGATACGAAACTATCTGAAGCGATAAACGAGTCGACAGTTTTCGGGCGTGTTACTCCTCATCAGAAAAGATCTATGGTTGCTGCCCTGCAGAGTGAAGGGCATGTGGTTGCTATGACCGGAGATGGAGTGAATGATGTTTTGGCCTTAAAAGATGCTGACATGGGTATCGCCATGGGAAGTGGAAGTTCTGCTTCTCGTGGAGTCGCCCAACTCGTACTTTTGGATAATAGGTTCTCGACACTACCGGAAGTACTGGCCCAAGGACGCAAAGTTATTAACAATATTGAACGAGTCGCGAATCTCTTTGTAACCAAAGCAGTCTACGCACTCCTCCTAACAGCAATAATTGGAATTCAGGGAATAGAATTCCCATTCCTTCCAAGACAACTGACCTTGATCGGGTCGTTTAGCATTGGCTTTCCAGGCTTAATATTGGCTCTTGCCCCAAATACGAATTTAGTACGACCTGGATTCCTCAAACGAGTGATCCGATTCTCTCTTCCAGCTGGAGCGGTAGCGGCATTTGCAGCTTGGATTGTTTATTTAAAATCCCGAAACTGGGCAGGTTTAGAAATCAGTGCTCAAGAATTAGCTGAAGCTCGAACAGCCGCTACGATAACACTTCTTCTAATCGGATTAGTTGTCCTTGTAGTTGTATCTCGCCCTCTTCGACTTTGGAAGATTGGTCTTGCTGCCGCTATGGCAGGACTCCAAGCCTGCATTATTGCCCTTCCATTCACTCGAAATTACTTTGCTTTAGATTGGGTTAATGGGAAAACTTGGGGATGCATTGCCATTGTCGTAGCGATTGCCGGACTAGTCGTTGCCATAATTCCGTATCTTGTACCTGGTATTCTGCCACCAACGGAGAAAACGAGCAACCGGAACTCAGAGGCAACTAGCTCTTCGGAATGATTTGCTATAGCTTTATTCTTTGAGGCAGCAAAAGGAGACCCGATGACTTCAGATCTTGACCCCCAGAAACTATCAGCATTTGGTAAAAAAATCGGAAGCTTCCTCAATGGAGCTGCCGCTGCTTTGATGATCAGTGTTGGCCATAAGGTCCACCTATTTGATGTGATGGCTAAAATTGGAGCTTGCTCAAGCACAAAGCTGGCCAAATCAGCCGAGCTTGATGAGCGGTATGTGCGCGAATGGCTCGGCGCTATGACTACTGCAGGAATTGTCTCATATGACGCCCTCCGAGATCTCTATAACCTCCCTGTCGAACACGCCGCAATGTTGACAAGATCAGCGGGACCCAGAAACCAGTCCCTCTATATGCAATACATTCCTTTGCTCGCCAAGGTTGAAGATCGAATAGTTGAACATTTTAAAAATGGAGGAGGAGTCCCATATAGCGAGTACACCACTTTTCACGAAGTAATGGCAGAGGCGAGCGGCGCTCGTTTCGACAACCTCTTAGTTGAAACCATTCTGCCGATAGTTCCGAACATTATTGAACGCTTGGAAAGCGGCATCAATGTTGCCGATATTGGTTGTGGGTCTGGGCACGCAATAAATGTGATGGCACTAGCTTTCCCTAGAAGTCACTTCACGGGTATCGATTTCTCAGCGGAGGCAATCACCGTTGCGAAGAACGAGGCTGACGAACTTGGATTGGAGAATGTCAAATTTCTTGAACAAGATGCTGCAGACCTTCAATTTGATGAAATGTTTGATTTCATCACCACATTTGATGCTGTGCATGATCAAGCACATCCCCGAAAAATGGTTACTGGTATCTACGCAAGTCTCAAAGAAGACGGGTACTGGTTATGCGCTGACCTCTGTGCCTCTAGCCATTTAGGGGAAAACCTTGATCACCCTATAGGAACCTTCGGCTATACGGTTTCGTGTATGCATTGCATGTCGGTTTCGTTGGCCTATGACGGAGAAGGACTCGGTGCAATGTGGGGCGCTCAAAAAGCCCGTGAAATCTTCACTGATGCTGGGTTCAGCGTTGAAGAAGTCGCTCGTGTAGATGGTGATGCTGGAAACAACTACTACCTTTGTCAGCGGCCAGCTTAGGTATTGCTTTGTATCTCGGCTAGGACATTAGATGCATGTTCAGCGAGATCATCTCCTGATACGTCAAGGTCATAGCTTTTGGCGATCATACCGTCAGGGCTAATCAGGTAACTGATTCTCCTCGGAATGCCAGCCTCATGGTAGGGCATATCAGGTGTTCTCACTGCTTGGTAGGCTTCGCCTGCTTCTTTTGAGCTATCTGCGAGAAGAGCATAGGGAAAACCCTGATCTTCAGCAAAAGCCAATTGCTCTTCTACGGTGTCAAATGAAGCTCCCAGAATCACAGCGTTTAGTTCTTCAAATTCATGGGTTCGGTCACGGAACCCACATGCTTCAATTGTTCAGCCAGGAGTCGCAGCTTTTGGATACCAGAACATTGCTATCCATTGGCCAGAGAAGTCACCAAGGGTGACATCTTCTCCATGTTGATTCTTTAGTGTGAAATCCGGAGCCTGAGATCCTTCTGCGAGCATAGTCTTTACCCTTCCATTTGATTCTCGCCCTTATATTAACCAATCTTGTTGGTTCATGCCTCAACTAGGCCAATTGATCGCCTGAATTTCACTGTATGCCTCAAGACCCCACCTGCCGCGGTCGCGACCAATCCCAGACATTTTGAACCCTCCGAACGGGGCATACATGTGGGGGGCAATACTGTTGAGTGCCACATTCCCGCTTTCGAGTTTCTGGCCGATTTCATAAGCGCGTGTCGTATTCCCCGCATAAACATAGCTAAACAACCCATAGTCGCTGTTATTTGCTAGTTCAACGGCATGATCATCTCCGTCATGTGGCATGACAACAACTACTGGGCCAAATGCTTCTTCCTTTACGACATGCATATCTGGAGTACATCCTGCGAGCAATGTAGGGGCTATAAAGAACCCATCTCTTTCAGGACGTTCTCCTCCCACGATGACTTCAGCCCCGTCATTAATCCCAGATTGGATGAAAGTTTCAACGCGGTCCCGATGCGATTCTGTTATCACTGGGCCAACAAGTGTTGTTTCTTCTCGCGCATCCCCTACAGTCATGAATTCCGAAACTACTTTCAACGCTTGTATTGTGGGTTCGTATACATCACGATGGCAGATAACTCTGGTTGGGGCAGTACATATTTGCCCACTGTGGAAACCCCAAACGCTCGCTATTCCTCCAACTGCAGCTTCCACATTGCAGTCCTCGGTCATAATAAGAGCGCCTTTTCCTCCGAGTTCCATCAGGAGCCGTTTCATCGTCTTCCCACCGGCTTCCATAATCTTGGCTCCTACTCCGGAACTTCCAGTGAAGGAGACCATATTCACATCTTTTGTCTCGACCAGAGCAGCACCTATTTCGGGTTTTGAACCGACAAGCACATTAACAACTCCAGGCGGGAACACATCGTTTAGGATTTCCCCTAGCTTGATGATCGCTAGAGGATCTTGAGGCGCCGGCTTGATAACCACGGTATTCCCCATCGCTAAAGCGGGAGCAATTTTCCCTGCGACATTTACTAGGGGGAAGTTATAAGGAGTTATACATGCCACTACCCCAGCTGGTTGGCGAAGAACGTTTCCGGTAATTAAGGACTCAGGCGCTAACGCGCTAGCAGCTGAATAGACGGGTGGTAAAGGTTGACTCATTTCATGTGGCCTAGAGTAATAGCGAAACCGGTCTATGAAAGCCCCTGCAACTTGCATCGTTCGGGCAATTTTTATTGTTGCCCCTGTTTCGGCTTGAACAAGACCGACCCAATCCCCACATGCTAATTCGATGGCATCTGCAGCCCGCCCAATGATTTCACACCTTTCTTCCATCGTGAGTGCTTTCCATGAAGTAAGCGCTTCTTTCGCCGCTGCAGCCGCTTGGAGAGCATGATCAGATGTTGCTTCAGGAGCGTGACCAATAACTTCAGTTGTATTGGGGTCTACGATGTCATAATGGTTTTCTGTATAGACATGTTCGCCGCCAATGAGAATTCCCCACTCCTCCTCAACGTCAATTTCATTCACCATGCACTCCTGTCATTCATGCCTTCTATCAAACCTTAACGGCCTCATTGAGAATACAAGCTTAGATGAACTAACGTATCGTTAGGAAGGTGAGGTAGCAATGTTTGATCTACTTATCAGAGGAGCAGAAATCATCGATGGGTCTGGAAGTGCGCCCTTTCGCGGCGATGTCGGTGTCGTTAAGGACCGAATTTCAGATATCGGTGATTTGAATGGGGCCACAGCAGGAAAAACCGTTGACGCTAACGGAAAGATAATCACTCCAGGGTTCGTGGATGTCCACACGCATCTTGATGCCCAGGTTTTCTGGGATCAGACCCTCTCCCCCTCACCTCTTCACGGAGTAACAACCGTGATCGGCGGGAACTGCGGATTCACAATTGCACCATTAGGAGACGATCCTTCTGTGGGTGATTACCTGATGCGTATGCTTTCAAGAGTCGAAGGGATGCCTCTGGAATGCCTTCAGGAAGGAGTTCCATGGAATTGGAAATCAACGAGTGAATACTTCGATGCCATAGATGGGAACCTATCTATTAACGCGGGATTCAAGGTCGGTCATAGTGCGTTACGCCGTGTCGTAATGGGAGAAGACTCAACGGAGCGAACATGCACCCCAGAGGAATTGACTGCGATGCAGGAACTCCTTAGGGAAGGCCTTGCAGCTGGCGGAATCGGGTTTTCGTCGTCTTGGTCTAGAACACATAATGACCCATTCGGGAAGATGGTCCCTAGTCGATACGCTGATCGAGAAGAGATGATCTCGCTCTGTAGCGTCCTTTCTGAGTATGAGGGTACATCGTTGGAGTTCATACCAGCGTTAGGACCCTTCGAACCTTGGGCAATGGAGTTGATGAGCGATATGTCCGTGGCGGCGAATAGTCCTTTGAATTGGAACGTTCTTAATATCAACGCACGGACGCTAGAGGATGGGAAAGCCAAACTTGAAGCAGGTGATGTCGCAGCAGCAAATGGAGGGAAGGTAGTTGCTCTCACGGTTCCAATGACGTTAGCTCTTCATTTAAATTTCATCGGTGGTTTTGTACTTGATGCTCTTCCAGAATGGGAAAACTTCATTCTCTTACCTAAAGAAGAGAAGTTACGAGTCCTCCGTGATCCCGCTGCACGAAAGGCATTAGATAAGAATGCCCAACAGGATGGGCCTCTTCGCAATGTTGCCCATTGGGGTGCAAAAACGATATTCCATACAAAAGCTCCCGAGAATGCTGAGTACGTTGGAAAGACCATTTATGAAATTTCTGAAATTACTGGCAATAGCCCATGGGACACATTAGTGGATATTGCTATTGCTGATGACTTAGAGACATCGTTCGGGAATCCTGTAGGTGATGAGCCTAATGCTGACTGGGAGGCCCGCGTTGAAATATGGCGAGATTCCCGTGCCGTCATAGGGGCGTCAGATGCAGGTGCCCATCTTGACCTTTTCCTAAGTTCTAATTACGCGACCTACATGCTTGGTGAAGCTGTACGGAAACGGTCACTTCTACCTTTAGAAGAGGCCATACACCTTCTGACCGAAGTGCCAGCAAAACTCTACGGAATCCGAAATAGGGGCACCTTAAGTAAGGGGTCATTTGCCGATATGGTGCTTTTAGACGAATCAACAATAGGGTCGAACCCGATATCTGTCCGTAATGATCTCCCACTAGGGGCCCAGCGTCTCTTTGCAGATGCCACAGGAATCGAAAGCGTGTTTTGCAATGGAAAAGAAATAGTTCATCATGGAACTTTCACTAACGAACGGCCGGGAACTCTTCTTCGCTCAGGTACCCATACCGAAAATCCCATCATGGAATGATTTCTTCAACCTGACTTTCACATAAATTTACTAAGAGAGTATTCTTCAAGGTACGCAACCACAGGAGAATGAAATGGCTGAACCCGTAATCGTCGCAACTGCAAGGACCCCAATTGGGCGCGCTGCTAAGGGAAGTCTCGTCGATGCCAGACCTGATGACATGTCCGCATTCATAGTAGATGACGTCTTGAGTAAAGTCGAAGGCCTTGACCCTGCTGAAGTTGAAGATATTATTTGGGGAATCGGCCAGCCAGGCGGGGAAGGCGGTTTCAATATCGGTCGAATCATCGCTGTGATGAACGATATGCAAGTTCCCGGCGTAACGGTAAACCGGTATTGCTCTTCTTCACTGCAGACGATTCGAATGGCAGCTCACGCGATTAAAGCAGATGAAGGCGACTGTTTTGTCGCTGGAGGGGTAGAAACTGTCAGCCGGTACGTGCATGGCGCAGCTGATACTGGATCCCACAATGAAAAATTTGCAGGCCCTGAACAAAGAAGTGCCGATCGTACAACCGGAGAAGGTGGAGGCTGGAATGCTCCTGATGGGTTGCCTGATGTCTATATAGCGATGGGGCAAACTGCTGAGAATGTCGCTGAACATCTAGGTATCTCTCGGGAACGACAAGATGAATTTGGTGTCCGTTCACAGAATCGCGCTGAGGCGGCAATGAAACGTGGATTTTTTGAACAGGAAGTAACCCCCTATGAACTACCTGATGGCACGGTAGTATCAAAAGACGATGGAATCCGTGAAGGAACAACCCTTGAGGGCGTCTCACAACTAAATCCAGTTTTTAGGCCAAACGGAACAATCACGGCCGGGAATGCATGCCCACTAAACGATGGGGCTTCAGCTGTTGTCGTGATGAGCGATACTCGGGCAAAGGAATTAGGCATTCAACCCCTTGCTCGAATAGTCGCAAGTGGCGTCTCGGCCCTTAACCCTGAAATCATGGGGTTGGGTCCGATTGAAGCATGTCGGCAGGTACTAGATCGGGCGGGGATGCAGATAAGCGACATTGACCTAGTTGAAATTAACGAAGCATTCGCAGTGCAGGTACTTGGATCCGCAGATGCCCTAGGGATCGATATCGAAGAACAACTGAATATAAATGGCGGTGCTATCGCCCTAGGTCACCCATTTGGAATGACTGGCTCGCGTATCATGACGACACTTATTAATGGATTGCAGGACTCTGACAAACAATTTGGATTAGAAACAATGTGTGTCGGCGGTGGTCAAGGCATGGCAATGATTATTGAGCGCCTTAGCTGAGTAAATAGGGTTTCCCGGCTTTCAAGAAAATTCCCTCAAGCAATTAATCCAAGCCCCAGATTGTTCTGGCATTTACCCCCAATGGCCCTGACGCTTCAGCACCTAAGAAGTTCATTGCATCAACTCCAAGTGCAACGAGCTGCTGATACGGGCGATTATACGTTTGGGCAAAGTCCGAACCCCAAACGAGCCGTGAAACTCCGAAGCCTTCCGCAAGAGTAGGGAATAAATCCTGTAGTTTTCTTCCAGCTGAGATCCATGTATCAATAACAAGTGTTGTGACTTTTAAAATAATATTGGGTGATTTACGAAGGTCCCATAGTGCTTCAGTTGCCGGATCGTCGTGCTGGTGGATAGGGGCGAATCCACAATGATCAACCACAATTGTGTGATCGGGGTATGCATTGGCGCACCTTTTGATTTCGTGGATTTCGTCAGGGAGGACACAAACGCCAATAACCATTCGGAGCTCGCGGGCAGCATCCCAAAGCGGTCCAACATCGGTTGAGGCTATCCATGATTTTTCTGGAGTTGGTATAGAGAATAACCGGATCCCGACAACACCCTTTCGTGCAAGGTCTGAAAGTTTCTCAATTCGGTTGGGGTGAAATGGATCCATAATCGCAACTGGGGCCAATGAATTCTGGGAGTCTGCGACAGAACATATATAGCGGTTGTCTGTCCCGTATGCGCCATGAGGTTGAACAAGTATTCCTTTGCTGACACCAGCTTCTTCCATCATTGGAAGGAACTGCTCAACGTCAGGAGCGGTTTCAACCCATTCATACCCAGGGTGACTGAACCCAGATAGGGGGAATTCTTCTCTATTCGAGGAAATTAGATGGATGTGAGTATCAACGATCATAAACCGGAAATGTTTCCCTTCTTGTAGTTAATCATATTTTAGCTCCACTCAATGTTTGGGGGGATCCCATATCGGAGCTATGATCCCAATTTGGAATGGAATGGAGGGACTATATGGGCCGCCTAGAAGGGAAAGTGGCTATCGTATCGGGTGCAGGTAGTGGAGTCGGCAAAGAACATGCTCTTCTGCTCGCTTCAGAGGGTGCCAAAGTCATTGTGAATGACCTTGGGGATAATGCAGATGCTACAACTGCAGAAATAACCAGCGCCGGAGGAGAAGCAAAAAGCATCAAGGCAAATGTCGCCGAGTGGGCGACGGGAGAGTCCTTGGTAAATGCTGCAGTTGATACATTCGGCGATTTGCACATTTTGATTAATAACGCAGGTATTCTGCGCGACGCTATGAGTTTTTCAATGAGCGAGGAGCAGTTTGATGAGGTAATCGCTGTTCACCTCAAAGGACATTTCGTTTGCGCTCGCGCAGCAGCTGTTTACTGGAGAAATCAGGCAAAATCTGGGATCGAAGTTCCTAGAAGGGTTATCCATACTAGTAGCGAATCCGGATTATTTGGAGGCCCAGCCCAAGCGAACTATGCCTCAGCTAAAGGAGGAATTCTTACGCTCTCAATCACCTTGGGAAGAGAATTGTCCAAGTATGGGGTAACGACGAACGTGGTGGCCCCTCGAGCACGAACAGGGCTAACAGACTACATCGAGTCTATGGCTGCCCCCGAGGATCCGACACAATTTGATGTCTACGACCCTGCGAACGTATCCCCTTTCGTTGTCTGGTTATGCACTGATGAAGCTCAGGAGATCAATGGACAGGCTTTCATTGTTGGAGGAAGTGGCATTTGGTGGATGCGAAACTGGTCCCACCAAAATAGCGTAAAGCTAAATGGTGAGAGGTGGACATTGGAGGCTATTGATCAGCATCGCGAACTCTTATTTGCCGAGATAGATACGGGTTTGCCCAAATTCGAAGCTCCCCCATTTTCGTGACCGATACCCACGGGGCAATTTAGTCATTCAGGATTTTCGCTATTAGGCTCTTCAGGTGCTAGCCCTCGAAGAGCTTCTAGGGTAACTAGGTTGCTTTCCTCACAGTCAAGTTCACCAGGTCGATTCGGATAGGAACGTTTCCACAAACCGTCAGTAAGAGTAGCAACCATAAAACATGGTGATGGAATACCTTC
>CAJWET010000020.1 GCA_913031515.1 uncultured Acidimicrobiaceae bacterium
TTTTCTCTTTGAATTCGTTCAAAATAATTTTGTCTTTTAACATTTTCCCTTTTAGTAAATGTAAGAGTAATTGCTCCTATCATCGCAACGAGGAGTATCATCCCAGATATTTGAAAAAGTGTATGTCTCCGCTATGTACAACCCGGCGAAAGAGGGGTTTCTTCCACTTGAACAGAGAGAAGAAATATTGAAAATGTGCTTTTCACACCTTGAAAACGTTGTCACTATGAGCTCTTCAGGTTTGGTCGTGGAGGCTGCTCAGAGTATTTCTGCATCCTACTTAGTCAAGGGGATACGAGGTCCAGCAGATCTCGAAAATGAAATCCAGATGGCTCAAACCAACAAAACAGTTTCTGGAGTTCAGACTTTATTTATTCCTGCTGATCCGCAACTCTCATATCTTTCAAGTAGATTTATTCGCGAGATTGCATCGCAAGGGGGAGATATAGCTGGGCTCGTTCCAGCAGCGGTTGCTGATTATTTGTCTGGGGGAACACAACGTGACCAATCCTAATGAACCAAATGCAGAGAGTGAAGACGTGTTTGAACCTGTTACGCCTTACCAGGCTCCAGAAGTGGAGAGGCTTCTACAAACCCTGATCGACCTTGTCGAAGCGGCTCGTCCGGTACCTCTTTCCGCTTCTTCAATGATTAACAAAGATGAAGTACTAGGGATCCTAAAAGATATTTCGCTTCGATTGCCCGATGAAATTAGAGCGGCCCGATGGTTGTTAAAGCAAAGAGAAGACTTTTTAGCGCGGACACAAAGAGAAGGTGATGAACTTATGGACTTAGCTCGGGCGAGGGCTGGTCAGATGGTTCAAAGGTCAGAAGTTGTGAAAGCTGCTGAAGTACATGCCCGTCGGGTTGTGGAGGCAGCTGAAGATGAAGCACGTCGGTTGAAACTAGAAACCGAAGATTACTGTGATCAAAGACTTGCAAGTTTCGAAGCCCTTCTAAACAAGACCATTCGCATAGTTTCTGATGGGAGAACTAAATTACAGGGAGATCCTTTGGCAGACCTTACCGCTGCACACCAACCGCAAGAATCCTCTGAAAGTGATGGTCCTAATTTGTACGATCAGGATGAAAGTGGCAGTAACACCTAACTCTGAGCTTCCTCTGTGTTTCGACCTCCCGAAACTATTCCAAAAAGCAGGGAGCGCTTTGCTCGCCGTTGATTGGTATCTAGGGGATTTATCAACAACGTATGCAAAAGCTCAGCATCTAGGCGGCGAACTTAGAGCTGAAAATTCAGGAGAAAAAGTCGTAGTAAGTGGCAAGCTTTTACTTAATTGGGAAGGGCCTTGTAGAAGGTGTCTCGAAATCACTGACGGAGTCTTTGAGGTAAATATTTCAGAAATTTATGAACAGAACCCAACCGAGGGTGAGACTTTCGGGATTCCATCAACTCAGACCCTCGATTTGAAACCAATGCTTACCGAACAGATCCTTCTTTCACTACCACTGACTCCACTTTGTTCGTCTGATTGCCGAGGTCCAATGCCAGAAGAATATCCGGCGAACGGAACAAAGGAAGAGGGCCAAAATTCCGTAATTGAAGAACGGATCGATCCAAGGTGGGAAGTGTTAGGGACTATGACCTTCGATGAAAAAGAAGATAACTTAGAGACTTAGGTGAAGTACAGGTTTGCGGAACAAGGAACATTCTCCTGCAGACGCAACGGTTCTCAAATTTTTTCTGTAAATTGGACATACTATGGCAGTTCCAAAAAAGAAAACCTCGAAGTCAAAAACTCGAAGTCGACGAAGCTCAGCATGGAAGCTATCTGCATCAACTTTGAACAAATGCCCGCGTTGTGGATCAGCGCGCCGACCGCACCATGTTTGTGGAAATTGTGGATGGTATAACGGACGCGAAGCGTTAGAAGTTACCTAGGAACAAAAGGTTCACGAATGAGCCCGAATACCTTACCAGTAGCAGTAGATGCAATGGGTGGTGACAATGCGCCGCTCGAAATTATCAAAGGAGCAGAACTTGCACTGGAGGCTGGCATCCCGGTGATGCTAGTTGGCCAACCCGAAGCGTTATCAGATGTTGAGGGTATTCCTACAAAGTTTGCTTCTGAAGTCATAGGTATGGGAGAAGACCCAGCAACCGCGGTCCGTAAGAAAAAAGATTCGTCTCTAGTGCGGTCCGCTGAAGCTGTTCGCGATGGCGAAGCTATTGCAATGGTTAGCGCAGGCAACACAGGCGCAACTATGGCTTCCGCGTTATTGAAGATAGGGAGGATACGGGGCGTCTCTCGACCTGCCATTGCAACTCCCATCCCTGTTCCTGGGAGATCAAAACCAAATATTCTTCTAGATTCTGGAGCGAACGCGGAATGCAACCCAGAATGGTTGGTCCAATTTGCAGAGATGGGGGCTGTGTACGCAAGAGATCGATTCAACACAAAGAAACCAAAAATCGGGTTGCTCTCAATCGGTGAGGAGCCTAGTAAGGGTTCTCTACTTGTAAAAGAAGCATTCGGACTTTTGAGTGATCAAGATTGGCAAGAACGATGTTCGGGAGAGTTCATAGGGAATGTAGAGGGTAGGGATCTGATGAACCCAGATGTTGACGTGGTCGTGGCTGATGGATTTACAGGTAATGTCGCGTTAAAGACGCTTGAAGGAACTGCAAAATCTATTGTTACTGCCTTGCTGGACGTGTTTTCTTCTTCTCCGGAAGCGGAAGAAGGGGCAAAATTACTAGCCCCTTCGCTCCTTCCTTTGTATGAAACACTTGACCCGGAATCCGTTGGGGGAGCGATACTTCTTGGAATTAAAGGCGTTGCTATGGTTAGTCACGGATCTTCAAAGGCCAAAGCAATATTCAATGCGATCGCTACGGCTTTCGAGCTATCTACCGACGAGCATGTTCGACATCTGGAGCACGTAATTAAACGATAGAAATTTATCTTTTGAAGCACTCCACAAAACAACATCTATCGCTAGACTCAACACTATCCGAGAATGAGAGTATCCATTATGCCCGCAGAAACACACATGCAAGGAAACCCTATAGGTCGAGACGAAATTCTGAAGCTAGTCAGAGACCGTCTTGCAGAAATACTTGAGGTGGAGCCGTCTTCCATCAAAGAAGGAGATTCTTTCCGAGAAGACCTTGATGCAGACTCCCTTGCATTGATTGAACTAGTGGAAGCGATCGAAGAAGAACTTTCTGATCGGTCTATTGATTTCAGAATCGACGATGAAGATTTGGAAGACCTCAAGAGCGTTCGTGATGCTGTCGACTACGTCAATGTACGGTTAGGTTGACATTAGTTTGACGCTCGATAAATCTGAGAAATTATCTAATCGGTTAGCCTATGAGTTTAAGGATCCCGAGATTCTCCAAGTGGCCTTAACCCATAGTTCATGGTGTGCGGAGAACAAAGGCAGTATCTCGAATGAAAGATTAGAGTTTCTAGGTGACGCTGTTTTAGGGATGGCGGTAACGCGCCATATTTATGACCGATACCCAGAATTGTCTGAAGGGAAACTTAGTCAACTCCGCGCTCTCGTCGTCAGTTCATCGAGCCTTTCGCAACTCGCTGAAGAATTAGGCGTCGGTCCTTGCCTTCTTTTGGGGAAAGGTCAAATAATTTCCGATGAAGTCATACCGCCATCAATACTTGAGGATGCGATGGAAGCAATCATTGGAGCAGTCTTCTTGGATGGAGGTTGGGAGGCATCAGATGAGCTTGTCCTACGACTATTAGGCGAACGAATCGAAGAGAATTCGAAACGAAACAACGAAGATTTCAAAAGCCGCTTACAGGCTCTAGCTGGGCAGAGATTCTCAACCGCTCCCGAATATGAAATTAACAGTGAAGGGCCGGCTCATGAGAAGCGGTTTTTCGTAGATGTTTCCATCAATGATAGAACCCTTGGGCATGGCGAAGGCCGGAGCAAAAAAGAGGCTATGCAATTAGCTGCAGCACAAGCACTGGTTCGTCTCATGGATGAAGAACATCGCAACAGCGATATGATGCGTTAAATAGTAATCCCAAGAGGAAAAAATGATCGAACTTCCTGAAGTTGAAACTATTCGAAGAGACCTAGACAGAGACTGTGTAGGGAAAAAAGTCAAGAATATTGACGTTAAAATTGCTCGAATTGCTGGGGGAGCAAGTAACAAATCTTCGATTGAAAAAAGCTTTGATCAAGAAAAAGTCACGTCGGTACGAAGAATCGGAATGCTAATCTGTATTGATTTTTCCAATGAATTGAGCTTGATGTTCGGGCTTGGTACAGGCGGACAATTGCTGAGGGTCCCAAATAAAGAAGAAGTAAACTCTCGAACCGGAGTGGTTGTAGCATTTACGCAACAAGGTCAGCTCAGGCTTATCGACAACAATGCTGATGCAAATGTTTCATGCCATGAAACAGAGAATATTTTTGAGGACCGTCCTGAACTTTTGGAATTGGGTATAGACCCGATCGATAATCCTGTGACTTGGGGAGAATTTGCATATCGACTACATTCTCACAAATTAAAACTTAAAACACTCCTGATAGATGAGACTTTCCTGGTTGGAATCGGACCAATGTATGCGGATGAAATTTTGTTTGAAGCAGGGTTACGGTATGACAGGTTGTCAGATTCGTTGACTACAAATGAAGTCCGTCGACTTTGGCAATCCATGGTTCAGACGCTTTACGATGCAGTGAAATATGGTGGCTCGAGCATCGAGGGTAGTTTTTTCGTGGGAATTACTGGCCAACCCGGTTCGTATCAAGACCATCACTCGGTATATGGGAAACATGGTGATTTAAGCCCTCGATCTAGGAAACCGATCGCTCGGTCAAAATTCGGTGGCGAATGGACATACTACTGCGAACAGAGCCAAGTCTAATTTGGTAAAAAATAAAGTTACAAGCGTGTAATTTGTCGCTGCAGCGACTAGGTTCACCCTGTGTTCTTGAAATCGATGACATTAAAGGGATTTAAGTCCTTTGCTGATTCCACTATTCTTGATTTTGAGCCAGGTGTTGCAGTAGTTGTCGGGCCAAACGGGAGCGGAAAGTCAAATGTGGTTGATGCGATTGCTTGGGTCCTTGGTGCCCAAGCTCCGGCTTCTGTTCGTTCACAGAAAATGGACGATGTTATTTTTGCGGGAACTGCGAAAAGAGCAGCTTTGGGGAGAGCTGAGGTTGCTTTAACAATCGATAACTCTGGCAAAGTGCTCCCAATCGATTTTGAGGAAGTGACCATAAAGAGAACCCTTTTCAGAGATGGGGAAAGTGAATACGCCATGAACGAGGTCCCTTGCAGACTTATGGACATCCAAGAGCTGTTGAGCGATACCGGTGTAGGACGCCATCAACACGTAATAGTTTCGCAGGGCCAAATAGACGCGGTGCTCAACGCTAAACCTGAGGAACGACGAACAATAATTGAAGAAGCTGCTGGGATTCTGAAATATCGGCGTAGGAAAGAAAAATCTCAGAGGCGTTTAAAATCTTCAGAGGAGAATCTAACCCGTTTGCAAGATCTAGTTCGCGAAGTAAAACGGCAACTTAAACCGTTGGAACGACAGGCTGAAGCTGCTCGAACGCATGGGACGCTGGCATTAGAGTTGAGCACATTGCAGATCCATCTCGCAGGGAAGGAAATAGCTGCTTTGCGTGAGGCGATCAAAGCTATTCAAGCCGGCCGACAGGAGCAAAGTAGCTCAGAGGAAAGCCTTCGGGAGAAGCTCGCTGTTCTTGACTCCGAGATTGAAACTGCTGAGGACCAACTAGCCTCGACTGGGACAGGAGAGGCCAGTGATCGACTTGCGCATGTTGAAGGGTTGCGCGAGCGTGCGAGGGGATTAAAAGCCTTACTGTCGGAACGTATCACCGGATTACAACGCGAGCTTGATCGACGTCTCGACGGAGGGGTTGTAGAAACCTTGGAAGCTGAATCAGCAAGGCTTCAGGAAGAACTTCAGGAAACTTTTGAAAAAACTAAATTTCTTGAGCCTTCTACGTTAGAGGTTGCCAAGGCTGAGAAGCACTTGAAAGAGGAGAGGCTTGAGTTCCAACAAAAACTCTTCGAAGATATCTCCCCATATGGAGTTGAAGCAGCTGAGACCAGAGGGAAATTAACGGCTTTCGCTAGCTCTATCGAGGCACTTGAAGTTACTCGTACTCATTTACGTGAGAAGATTGTCACTTTAAATAAAGATGAGAAGAGCAGCAGTGATCGCCTAGTTGAACTTGAAAACAAGATGTCGTCATTCAGCAAGGAAATAAGTGGGCTACAGAAAGAGATTGAGTCACTCTTCGAATCAGAATTGATAGCAGGAAGAGAAGAGAAAAAAGCGGAAAACCTTTTGACTGAGGCAAAGTTAGAAAGTAAGGCATGGGTAGCAAGGGCAGATGCTTTGTCAGAAGCACTTGATGAAGTCAGAAAATCCAGCGGAGTAGAGGAAATCTCAGAATTAGAAGGTGTTATTGGGACGCTTCTGGAGCTTATCGAAATTGACGACGGATGGGAAGCCGCCTTCGAAGCTGCTCTTGGGCAAAGTATGGCATCTGTTGTTGTAAGAGATATTGAAACCGCGAAACGAGCGTTGGAGGTGCTACGAGCTGGAGAATTTTCCGGTGGCGTGATTGCTGTGGATGGATTAAGGGAATCAGGCACTGTCGGGACGTTACGGACTCATGTACATGCAGGGATGCCACTAGTAGAAGATCTTCTTGATGGTTTGATCGGCGGCGTAAATGTAGTAGATGATTGGATGTCCGGAGTTGTGGTGGCTTCGTCGAACCCTGCGGGAGTTTTCGTAACTAAAGATGGGGATAGATTTGCCCCAGATGGATGGCGGGTAGGGACAATCGGGACAGCTGCGACAGGGAGTGCATTGGAAGAGGCGCTCAGTAAATCAGAAAAAGCAATTGCAACGGTTCGCCAATTGGAAATAAGCCAAAATGAATGCAGGCGAATCCGTAAGGATGCCGAGAATGCGCTAGAGAATTGCCGAAATCGATTGCTGGAGACTCAAAGGGATTATGATGAAATTAAAGATGCCTATTCCCGAACTCAAAGTGACCTACGTGCATTGCGAGTAGAGGTCGAGGGGCTAGAACTGCAGGAAGCTACAACTAGTAGATCGCTTGAAGGCCAGATTCGTATCCGAGAAGAACTGGGTAGTGGCTTACCGGAGTTGGAGTCATCGGAAGCTGAGGCATTAGAACGGGGCAGAGTAGCAGAAAAAGCCGGCCAGGAATTAGACCGGAAGGCAACAGAATTAGGAGAACGGCGGACAGAAATAGAAACCCAGATAGCTGCTAACGAAGATAGGAAACAATTTCTCGAAAATCGGCTAGCCGATTTAAATGAACGGTTAGAGGGTTATGCCATTGAGCGATCTGAAGCTACAGGCCGAAGAGTTCGACTGGAGAAAAAACTTCATCTAGCAGAAGCACTCCGAAGAATAGTGGAAGATAAATCAGAAGCGGTCGAAGAAGAACTGCAAGAACTTCGGAGGATACGCCAGGAACAATCTGCAGCGGCACAAGCAGCTGTTGGAAAATTGAATACCTCTCGAAAAGCGCGTGCTGAAGCTGAAGCTGATCTAACTAAGATTCGTGAAGTGCTACACCGTTCTGAACTCCAAGAGGCTGAATCCACACTGAAGTTAGAAGCGGCAGTGGATGGACTACGGAGAGACTTTGATTGTGAGCCGGGAATCGCCGTAGGGACGGAATGCCCTCAACTTGAAGGCATTACTGCAAAGGCGCGAGTAAGGGAACTCGAACGAGAGTTGAAGATTATGGGACCTGTTAATCCACTTGCCCTTGAAGAATTTGAAGCGTTACATAGTCGGTATGAGTTCCTCACAGAGCAACTCGAAGATGTTAAAGAATCTAGACGCGAGCTCAATAAGGTCATCCAAGCTATCGATAAGGAGATTATTGCTGTCTTTAGCTCTGCATTTTCTGATGTGGCAATAAATTTTGAAATCTTATTTTCTACTCTTTTCCCCGGAGGAGTTGGAAGTTTAAAACTAACGGAGCCAAACCATCTTCTCGAGACCGGTATCGAGATCGAAGCGAAGCCATCAGGGAAAAATATCAAAAAGCTTTCCCTTTTGTCTGGCGGTGAACGCTCACTTACTTCTTTGGCTTTCTTATTCTCAATTTTCCGGAGCCGACCATCACCCTTCTACGTCTTAGATGAAGTAGAAGCCGCACTTGATGATGTCAATCTCCAGCGCTTCCTTCAACTCATTCGAGAATTTCGAGACGAAGCACAGCTGGTCATTGTTAGCCATCAAAAGAGGACCATGGAGGCAGCGGATTGTATCTATGGTGTAACAATGCAATCTGGTGGCTCAACAAGGGTCTTAAGCGAAAAACCTGCACTGGAGCCTCCACTGATCGAAGCTCAGAAAGAAATATCAGCCCAATAATCTTGGATGCTTCTTTCTGAGAATCGATAAAACCGTGTAAGCGCTTGCTGCCTAGGCTCAAATAGGCAGGTAGAGTGAGAAATATCAAGCTGGGCGATGTGCCGGCGAGATGCCCATCAAACAGGTCCTTATTCCAGGGAAACATATGACTCAAGAGAACGATTCAAACGATTTACCGGCGTCATTATCGAACCCATACAAAAGAGCTTCTGAGGAGAAGAAAGAGGAACAATCCCTCGACATGGGCGTGAGTGAAAACATATCAGGACTAAACATTGGCGACTTGCCAGAAAATCTACGAAAGATATTTGGCGGGAATGAACGAGATGTTACAGGGGACAATGTAGTTGTTGAGTTCGGTGAGGATTTACCTAGTCGGACACAAAGTAGGCATCTTCTTGCTAGGTCAATTCTCATAGTCTTTATCGCGATAGTGCTAATTCTTGGTGGCGTACTAATAGGGATTTATGGATGGATTGAATCTGATGAAACCGCCGTTGAACAAATTGTGATCGCCACTCCAGAAGTTGAAAATGCGCCGATCGTGGATGAAGAGGTGCAAGTGCAAGAAATGATTCCAGCCCCTGTGGAACCTGTGGAACCTGTGGAACCTGTTGCCGCTGTTGCTTTAGCTGTTTCCCCATCAGTTGTGAGAATTGACACTACTACGGGGACCGGAAGTGGAATAATCTTGGATGCCACAGGGCGAGTGGTTACGAATGCGCATGTTGTGTTTGGAGTTCAAACCGTAGATATTCGACTGGCTGATGGGACTAGGGCAGAAGGAACTGTGCTTGGCTCGGACCCAAATGTCGATATAGCTATAGTAAA
The DNA here is from genome assembly GCA_913031515.1 of uncultured Acidimicrobiaceae bacterium. Taxonomy (GTDB): domain Bacteria; phylum Actinomycetota; class Acidimicrobiia; order Acidimicrobiales; family UBA8592; genus UBA8592. Next base: position 9,243 of record CAJWET010000020.1, read on the forward strand.
AATTGAAGGGGACTCTACATTCAAAGAAGCAGAGTTTGCTTTATCAGATACGGTTCAGGTTGGTCAGCTTGCCGTCGCAATTGGTAGTCCATTTGGGCTTGAACAAAGTGTCACCGCAGGAATTGTTTCAGCCGTAAATCGTGCTGTAGCGCACACTAACGTCATCGATGGCAGCCCAACTGTTATGGAAATGATTCAAACTGATGCACCAATCAACCCTGGCAACTCTGGAGGGGCTCTAGCGGATCGGCAAGGTCGAGTTATCGGGATGAATACTTCTATCCGGACAGATGGCGTAGTATCAGGATTCCTCGGAGTCGGTTTCGCTATTCCAAGCGACACGATCCTTCTAGTTGCTGACCGGATCGTTAATGGGGAGTCTCTTGAAGTAGGGTTTTTAGGGATCAGTGGTCAGAATCCCGCCCTCGGTCGTGCAGGAGCCCTCATCGTGGATGTTATGGAAGGCAGCCCCGCATGGGAAGGAGGGCTGAGCCCTGGTGACCTAGTTGTGTCAGTAGACGGATCGCCTATCCTTGGAATGTCTGAGTTAGCAGCAAAAATTCGGATTACTTCTCCTGGGACCTCGGTAGAGATTGGAGTTATTCGAAACGGAGAGCAAGCTTTCTTCGAAGTGGTTTTGGGTACCTTGGGAAGTAACTGAAAACAGAGTTCAAAGATGGCAAATTTCTCTCGGCAGTTAAGTAACACACGAAAAAAGTTCTCTCTATTCGGAAGTACTTCCCAAAGCAGATTGCTTGATGAATCTATTTGGGTGGAGATCGAAGAGACGCTCATTGGCGCCGATGTAGGAGTAGCTGTTTCCTTAAAAATTGTTGAAGACCTTAAAAGCAGATCGAAGCACTATGGCGCATCATCTATTCGTGAACTCACAGAGATCCTAAAGGACCAATTAAAGGAAACCCTTTCGGGATTTGACTTAACGCTAGCCGACGGTGGCGCTCCAGCCGTATGGTTGTTTGTGGGCGCAAATGGAGTCGGTAAGACAACCACAATAGGCAAATTAGCTTATAGAGCCCAAAGGAGTAGCAGTTCGGTCGTACTAGCTGCTGGTGATACATTTCGAGCTGCTGCTACAGAACAATTGGAACTATGGGCGCAACGTGCAGGAGTTCACATTGTAAAAGGCGCTGAAGGCGCAGATCCAAGTTCAGTTATTTTTGACGCCACCGAATTCGCCCATGCGCGGGGAGTGCCTTTAGTTATTGCCGATACAGCAGGAAGGCTACATACAAAGAAAAATTTAATGGAAGAGCTTTCGAAGATTCAACGAGTAGCCGGAAAGGGCCCAGGGACAGTTAAAGAAATTTTGCTTGTTATGGATTCGACGACCGGACAAAATGGCCTAGTTCAAGCATCTCAATTTGCAGAAGCCGTCGATGTGACAGGAATCGTTCTGACCAAGCTAGACGGCTCAGCTCGAGGAGGGATAATCTTCGCTATTCAGGATGAACTAGGTATACCGGTAAAGCTCGTCGGTGTCGGAGAAGATCTTGAAGATCTGGTTCCTTTTGACGCTGGAGCGTTTGTAGATGCTTTATTCGAAACGAACGCATAGAGTGAATGCTGCTGCGACCTTGCATGGTCCACTAGTTAGTTTGAGGTAGAAGTGTTCGAAATCCTATCCGACCGCCTTTCAGGCATATTTGGGCGACTCAGAAGCAAAGGTCGACTCTCCGAAGGCGATATAGATGAGGTTCTCGGTGAGGTCCGGATCGCTTTGCTGGAAGCGGATGTGAATTTTGGCGTTGTTAAAGAGTTCCAGTTGTCGGTTAAACAGAGATGCCTTGATGCTGACATTCAAAAAGCTTTAAACCCTGCGCAGCAGGTTATCAAGTGCGTAAATGATGAGCTGGTTGATGTTTTGGGTGGAGATGTTATGAGTTTTTCTTATGCAGTGAAACCCCCGACTGTAATCTTGTTAGCTGGGCTTCAAGGTGTTGGGAAAACTACAAGTGCCGCGAAACTCGCGCGATGGTTTAAATCTCAAGGTAGAAACCCCATTCTTATTGGTGCTGATCTTCAACGCCCCGCTGCAGTACAACAACTACGAACCCTAGCTGAATCAATTGATATTCCCGTATTCTCAAATCCAGGAGATCCAGTTGAGACAGCGCGGGTTGGCCTTCTGGAGGCAGGACGTTTGGGCCGAGACGTTGTAATTTGCGATACAGCTGGTCGTTTGAGTGTAGATGAAGAAATGATGGATGAAATTCGTCAAATTTCCGACTCTATCTCCCCCCATTACACCCTTTTCGTAATCGACTCTATGACGGGTCAGGACGCAGCAAATGTTGCCGAAGAGTTTCATACAAAGCTTGAAATAGATGGGATGATTTTAACGAAACTCGATGGTGACGCCAGAGGTGGAGCAGCCTTATCGGCAAAATCTGTAGTAGGAAAACCCATTGCTTTCGTTTCAACGGGTGAAAAACTTGAAGATTTTGAGTTGTTTCATCCTGATCGCCTTTCTAACAGGATCCTTGGAATGGGCGACGTTCTTACTTTGATCGAAAAAGCAGAAGAAGCCTTTGATAAAGGTGAAGCTGAGAAAGCAGCTTTGAGACTTGTCGAGGGGCAATTCACCTTCGACGACTTCCTTGATCAGATGCAACAGCTAAAGAAGATGGGGCCACTTCAAAATTTGGTTGAGATGATGCCAGATTTGCCACAAGGAGTTGATAGCTCAGATATAGATGATGGACATCTCGTTCGTATTGAAGCGATAATCCAATCGATGACAGCTGACGAACGAACAAATCCGGTGATTATTGACGGATCGCGACGAAGCCGGATCGCTAAAGGTTCAGGGACAAGCGCGCATGAAGTTAGTCAGCTTCTAAAGCAATTTAAAGAAATAAAGAAGATGATGAAAGGTTCCAAAAAGCCCAATAAGAAACAACGAAATAAAAAGAAGCAGGGGGGCAGAAGAAAGCAAGGGGGAACCCCTTCTCGAGTTTCTAAAGAGCGAGACATTATCGAGGTACCAAAGGAAATGGAAAAACTGGTCTCAGAGTCGCAGCTAAAGGAATTTGACCTATCTAAATTCGGTACGCTATCTGAGCACGAAACATAGAGAAAGTTAAGATGTTTGAAGGAAATGTTGCAAAGATCATTGAACCCGAGATTTTTTTCGGCACACTTGAACTGACTGAAATTTTGTTTAAACACGCGTTTATTGGGATAACTCCAAATATGATGCTTTCCGAACCAAATTAAGATTTATAGACATTAACGAATTGAGAAAGAAGAAAGAAAGTGGCAGTAAAACTTCGCCTAGTGCGAACGGGAAAAAAGAAGCAGCCAACGTATCGTCTTGTTGCTGCCGATAGCCGTTTCCCCCGAAATGGCCGATTCATAGAAATCCTTGGAACATATGAGCCGCGACATGACCCATCCCGAATTAACATAGACAGTGATCGTGCAGTCCATTGGCTTCGTCATGGAGCACAACCGACAGAGACCGTGGAGAAACTTTTACGTATTTCTGGCGCTTGGGAGGAATTTACCGGAAAACCCCTTGAGCCGGTTGTCTACCCCGAAAAGAAATCACTAACGCCTGAGGCTCCTGAGGTTGAGGCTGCTGAGGAAGCGGCGGAAGAAGAGGCTCCTGAGGTTGAGGCTGCTGAAAATCGGAAAGAGGAAGAGTAATGACTGACAACGGTACAGAAGTCCCTCATGCATTGGCGACGCTAGAACATATCGTGAAGTCTGTTGTAGAGAAACCAGATCAAGTTCAGATCAGCATCACGAGCGGCGATGAGGTTGTCTCCATGGCTGTTACAGTCGGAGATGGAGATATGGGCCGGGTGATAGGTAGACGGGGAAGAATAGCTAACGCAATACGAACTGTCGTGCAAGCTGCTGCGGTCCGTGACGGTATTTCGGTCGCTGTAGAGTTCGTAGATTAATAAATTCAACCGATACTCTGGCAGATTGAGTCACAACGGAGTGGAGCCCAACCGCCTATAGAGCTGGTATCCTTGTGCAATTCAGAACATAGGTATGGGATACATGAAGTTGCTTGAAGTCGCAAGGATAGGCAAAGCTCATGGTTTACAGGGTGAAGTTTCGGTTCACCTCGTTACCAATATCTTGGAACGTGTGGCACCCGGTTCTGTGCTCTACCTTGAGGATGAACGTGAAATGCGCGTTATATCTTCAAAACCTCACAAGCGAAATTATTTAGTGTGGTTCGAAGGGGTCACTTCTCGGTCATCAGCTGAAGAGATAGTTGGAGAAAAATTATTTGGTACGCCAATCGATGACGCTGACATGCTGTGGGCTCATGAAGTTATTGGCGCAAAGGTGGTCGATGGAGACGATAGGACGATAGGGACGGTGGTTGCAATCGAATCAAATCCCGCAAGCGACTTATTGGTTTTGGAAGATGGATCTTTGATTCCTCTGACCTTTGTGGTAGATCACAAAGGTCAGACTGTGCATGTAGAGATCCCCTCAGGTTTGCTAGAAGGGGGTCAACAATGAGAATCGATGTGTTTACGATTTTCCCAGCCTTAGTTGATGCGTATTCGACTGTTTCTCTTCTAGGGAGAGCAAGGAAGAACAAGTTCCTAGATTTAAGGTGCCACGATATTCGGTCTGGTGCTGTTGGAATCCACAGAAGTGTGGACGATGCTCCATTCGGTGGAGGAGCAGGAATGATTATGAAACCCGAACCTATCTTTGGAGTAGTAGAAAGAGCTGACCCGCCTCGTCCCTTGATTCTACTAACTCCTTCCGGAAAGCGATTTGAACAATCAGATGCCGAGGAGTTATCACGACTGGAAGGTTTTTCTTTCCTTTGTGGAAGGTATGAAGGCATAGATCAGCGGGTAGTCGATAATTTGGTCGACCGTCGAGTTTCTTTGGGGGACTTTGTCCTCTCAGGTGGCGAAATAGCAGCTCTAGCGCTCATAGAAGCTGTGGTTCGATTAATCCCTGGGGTTATGGGGAACGAGGAATCTTCTGTCGATGAGTCTTTCTCAGGCGGGTTACTTGAATATCCTCAATACACAAGGCCTAGAGAGTTCAAGGGTTACACCGTTCCTGATGTCCTTGTCTCAGGGGACCATGAATCCATTGCACGGTGGAGAAAGGTCAAGTCCCTCCTAATAACTATGGAGATCCGGCCCGATTTGATTATCGAACGCGGTGGAATTACTGAAGAGGAAGCGACATTACTGAAAGAGTATGCCGATGGGGAATACGAAAATTTCAAAGACTAAATTTTTACGAGATTGTTTTCGGCCGAAATACTCCGTATCCTTACAGGGTCTAGTTAGGACACTCAATACTCTCAAATAGCATAAGATCGAATTATGAAACTCACAGACCAAATTGATAAAGCAAGCATTCGCGACGACGTTCCCGACTTTGTATCTGGCGACACCGTCAAAGTGCATGTCCGCGTGGTCGAAGGAAACCGCCAACGTATTCAAGTATTTGAAGGTGTGGTCATTGGTCGACAAGGGGGCGGCGTCAGTGAGACGTTTACTGTCAGGAAGATTTCATTCGGTGTTGGTGTTGAGCGAACATTCCCGGTGCATTCACCGATAGTAGACAAAATAGAAAACGTATCTCGAGGTCGAGTTAGACGAGCAAAGCTTTACTACCAGCGTGGCAGAATCGGTAAGAGGGCAAAAATTAGAGAGAAAAGAGATTAATCTCATCCGACGGGAGGTCTATTCTCTCGATTCTCCCAACATCCTTTATGCCAGTGCCTTCGAAGGTCAGGGGTTAGGTGAGGTACGGCGACAATATGCCCACTCCCAGGTGGGATCTCTCTATTACACCCAGGGCAAATGTACATTTTTTGAGCTTCGTAAGGTTGGACGAATTTTACTTCGCACTCATCGTCACTCCACATTGACCATTCAACCTAACCAAGCCCAAAGAACAAGGCCCACGAGTATGACAAGCCCGACAAGGACAAACCAATAATCAAATTTTGACTTACGGTGTCTTCGGGTCGGATTAAAGCCCACTTGTCTAGTATTGTTGTTCCATGGAAGAAATACAGTTAACCCAAGAGGAAAATATAGCAACTGTCACAATAAACAGGCCCGAAGTTAAGAATGCAGTAACTAGCGATATGTGGGATGAGCTTCAACGTGTCTTTACTGAACTCGGTTATCAGGATGATGTGCGTGCGGTGATCGTAACGGGAGCCGGCGACGATTTTTGTTCTGGAGCGGATGTAGGAGGTATGGGTAGTCGAAGCGAAGGTCCACGCTTGCACCAGCTTGACTCTATGAGAAAAGTTGGGGATTGCTGTCTTTCTTTGTTCAATATGCCAAAGGTGACTATTGCAAAAGTCCCCGGAGTTGCAGTCGGAGCCGGGATGAACTTGGCATTATGCTGCGATCTTGTTGTCGCTTCTGAGAATGCACGTTTTAGCGAAATCTTTGCACAAAGAGGTTTATCAGTGGATTTCGGCGGATCATTTCTGTTGCCCAGGATTGTGGGTTTGCAGAAAGCAAAAGAGCTCGTTCTACTAGCGGAAGTTATCTCAGCTTCTAAAGCGCATGAGATGGGCCTGACCAACTATGTTGTCCCTCGTGAACAGCTTGATGAAAAAGTTTCAGATCTAGCCGAAAGAGCAGCAAGTGGTCCTCCCCGCGCACTCGCTATGAGTAAAGCCATGCTGAACAAGTCTTTCGCGAATTCTCTTCAAGATGCTCTTGATCAAGAGGGGACGTCTCAAACAGTCAATTTTACAACAAAAGATGTCTCAGAGGCCATGAAGGCATTTCAAGAGAAGCGATCACCAAGGTTTAAAGGTTGGTAGCAAGGCCCAGTTTTTTGAAGATTGGACTTTGCCTAGCGGTAATGACCTCTTTTGTCTTTAC
>CAJWET010000021.1 GCA_913031515.1 uncultured Acidimicrobiaceae bacterium
CTCGAGATTCGGGGTTGTAGCCAAACCTACATGGCTATCTTGAGAAGCATTGCCATGTCCAGGGAAATGCTTTAAGACCGGCAATATCCCTGCTTGTTCATATCCGGCAATAACAGCTTCAGCGTTACGAATCACTGATTGGGGGTCGTTCGAAAATGACCTATCCCCAATTCCCGGCCCTTGTCCCACGTCAACTACAGGAGCTAGAGCAATTTTGATTCCTAAGTTCGATAACCCTTGACCGTATTCCAAAAATATCTGTTCGATATCTTTTAGTGGAACTAGCGAAAGTTCTGCGGCAGAAGGTATTCCTCCGAGTTCACCTCTAAGCCTTTGGACTCTTCCTCCTTCTTCATCGGAAGCAATCAGTAGTGGAAGAAGTGAAGAAGACGTGGCTTGATGCAAGTCAGCTAGTTCTTGCGCAGTAGGGGCTCCTAGAATCCCCATAATTCCTATTTCATGATTGATAGATAGTTCTCGAACCGTTTCAAAGTCCTCGGGATACGCGAGTGTCATAATTAATTGCCCCAACAGGGTACGAGTAGGTATTTCCGAAAGACAATCTGGTTCTGGAGTTGGAGTCGGTACAGCGGTCGGAGCCGGTGCAGTGGTCGGAGTCGGCACAGGCGCAATCTGTTCATGGACCGGAACAGTTGGTTGCTCCTGAGAGAAGTCCAAGACTTGAGATTCTTCATCAGAAGAACATGAGAGGAGAAAGCCGAATAACAACAATACAGAGAAAAAACGAAGGCTCACAGCGCTAGGTTAGGTGGTGTATGGGATTTCTACTACCACAAACAAAGTTTAAAACATATGGCGATACTCATCGATGAACCCATCTGGCCATTTCGTGGAGAACGATGGGCTCACCTCGTGAGCGATGAAAGTTACGAAGAGCTCCATCAATTTGCTGGGAGCATTGGCATACCCAAACTTAGCTTTCAGGACGATCATTATGATATCCCAAAACACATGTGGCAAATAGCAGTTAATGCCGGGGCGATCCCTACAGACCCTCGAGTACTCGTAAGAAAATTAAAGAATGCTGGTTTAAGAAAAAAGAAGCGGACTAATAAGCATTAACTCGAACAAGTTAGAAAAAGTCTCACATTAATCGATGAAGATCTGGCAGAATGGTCGAAGGTTAAGCTTGATTTTACTTATAAAAACCTAAATAGAAAAATATCTCCATGACGCAGACCGAAAACATTCAACTTACACTCCCAGCTGTAACAGAATATGAAGAAGTTGCTCAAACCACTATTGCCCATTTAGCTATACGGCGAGGGTATACCCTTAAGGAAGTCGAAGATCTGCGTTTAATCATGGCAGAAACGACAAAACTACTTATAGGACCTTCAAAAAATAACGAGAGCCTGCATCTAAGTTACGAAGTAACGAAAAAACAATTGAAGCTGGAAGCTTTCATAGAGGAACCAATCCTGAACCCTCTACCGCAAGAGGATGTGGAACGATTTAAAGAAGTGGTGGGAGACCTCATCGACAAATTTTTAATCGATAACAGCAAGAACCACATATACCTAACGAAGTTACGTTTAGAAACGGAATCTTAATTTAAGCCCGTTGATCCGAAACCACCCTCCCCACGTTCCGTCGAAGGAAGATCATTTGTTTCTTCAAATTCTGCTACTTCAACCTTTTGGATAACTAATTGGGCTATCCGTTCACCTCGGACAATCTCAAAAGGGGAATCTGGGTCCGTATTGATAAGTAAAACTTTCAGCTCACCTCTATACCCACTATCAATAAGCCCAGGAGTATTTAAGCAGCTAATACCATTTTTTACTGCTAGTCCACTACGAGGCTGCACAAAACCCGCATAGCCTTCAGGAATAGCAAGAGCTATGCCAGTAGGTACTAACGCACGACCCCCACCCGGCTGAAGCGTCACATCTTCTGCCGCCAACAAATCGCAACCAGCATCGCCAGACTTCGCATATTTTGGTAAAGGCAGGTCAGGATCCAAACGTTTTATGGGAAGTTTCATCACTGGCGCAGGATACACCCCTATGGAATTCCTTGCTTAATAGAACAAGATTCTTCCATATCGCATGAATCGGCTGTAAATGCTTTAGAATCAGCGAACATGCTTGCTTGGATTGATCTTGAGATGACCGGTTTAGATCCGGAACATCATGTAATTGTTGAAATCGCAACACTGATCACTGACGATGACTTAAACCTGATTGCTGAAGGACCTGACCTCGTTATACATGCAACCGAAGAAGAGTTAGGAAACATGGATCCGGTCGTAGTTGATATGCATACAAAAAGCGGTTTACTCCAAGAGATTAAGACATCGACCCTTACCCTTGAGGAAGCTGAAAAACAAACACTTTCTTTCCTGAAAGAACATATCTCCAAAGAAGGCACTGTCCCGCTTTGCGGAAACTCTATTGGAACTGACAGGAAATTTTTAGCGAAGTGGTTGCCGGAAGTTGAAAATTTTCTACATTATCGCTCTGTTGATGTCACTAGTATCAAAGAGTTAGGCAAACGATGGTTTCCCAAAATCACTGCATCTGCTCCAGAAAAAAACGGTGGACATCGGGCAATGGATGATATTAAAGCAAGCCTATTAGAGCTTCAGTATTACAGGTCGAACCTATTCTTGAAGAACAACAATGGCGACTTGAAAACTGAGAACAGTTGAGAAAGGTCTGAGGATTTGACCCGTCCAATGAAGCAAGAGCAGGAAACTGCTTCGGAAGAAGTTACTGAAGTTGCACCTGGTGTGCTCAGAGCACAGCTCCCAATTAACCTACCTGGCCTTGGTCATGTAAATTGCTACATCTTGGAAGACGACCGTGGCATAGCTGTTATCGACCCTGGCCTTCCCGGCAACGATTCATGGAGAGCCCTTACCGAAAGGCTTCGAAGTGCCGGGTATAAACCCGAGGATATTCATACTGCTATAGTTACTCACTCTCATTTCGACCATTTCGGAGGTGCCGAAAAGATTAGGGAAGTATCTAATGCTGATATTCTTACGCACGAATACTTTAGAAATGCATTCAATAAACAAGAGCTTTTAGAAAGCGAAGATTCAAACGATTTAGACCCAAACTCCGAAGAAGCACAAGAGAGAGTGATCGAACGTATCTTCTCTGAAAGACTTCCATGGGGATCTGAGCGGACGATGCCCCCCCGAAAAGAAATAGAACGTTTCAAGCAAATGGGTAGATTCAATTCGTCATGGTTCAAAACCCCAACTCCTTCAATTGAAGTAAAGGATTCGGAGACAATACAATTCGCTCGCCGAGACTGGGTTGCCGTGCATACTCCTGGACATACCAATGATCACCTGTGCCTTTGGGACCCAGAATATGGTGTCATGTTCTCCGGCGACCATGTCCTCCCGACAATTACACCTCATATCGGAGGGATTTCTCCTGAAACAGACCCTCTAGCAAAGTTCTTTGAGTCTTTGCGAAAAATGGCAACCTACGAAGGTATCTCGATTGCCCTACCAGCCCATGGACACCCATTTGAAGATCTTGGCGCCCGCGCTCTAGAAATCATTGAACATCACGAAGAGCGTCTTGAAACTATCCGGAAGACGGCTCAAAACCTTCCCGATGGATCAGTTACGGAATTCATGAAGGTCTTGTTTAGTGAAAGAGCATGGGGAGATATGGCTGAGAGTGAAACGTATGCCCACCTAGAACACTTAAAAGAACTGGGAGAATTACATAGAAATGAAAAAGCAGGCATAACTCGGTACGCCATACGAAATAAATAAAATCCTCCATTTAACCACCTCCAGAATTAATTCATTTGACAAGGTCGAGAGAAGCTGCTCCCCTTAAAGAGAACGGGAATTTACGCTTTAAAATTCATTTTCGAATTGATCTTGGGTGGAGGAGAGGAATTCTTACAATAAGATTGGTATCTCGAAGAGTTACTTTTACAAGGAACGGACCACATGGTGTCAACTGACCGCAATCCAGCAAATATGGCTTCAGTTAACCTGTCGCGCCTTTCCTCGTCCTCGGATTTGGGAGACCTAGCTAACCGTAAACAGCTATCTTCTCCAAACTTCTTCAATACTCATGAATTCACTCATAAAGGTCATTTTTGGAACACGACCTTTAAGCCTTATTCCGGTCGGCCGAAGGAGCATCCCCTCTAAATAAATTGACATATTTAGATCAAGGACTCGCAAGGCCGTCGGATAAATCCGGCGGCTTTCTCCTTTTTACTAGCAAAAACAACCATGAAAGGAAATACCCATGATGACAACATTTGAATACCCACTAGAAGAATGGCAAGCGCTGGCAAGTTGCGCTGGAATTCCAGCAACAGTGAAGAACATGTTTTTCTCTGAAGAAATCCATGAAATTGCTGAAGCAAAATCTGTCTGTGCAAATTGCCCAGTAATCTCTCCATGCCTTGAAGGAGCTATCGAAAGGAAAGAATCTTGTGGTGTGTGGGGCGGGCAGCTGTTTATGAACGGGAAAGTTCTAATGGTCAAACGAAGACGAGGGAGACCGTCGAAAATTCCCCGACCAGAAGAACAGATGCCTCAAATCCCTGTACCTGAGCATCTACAAGACCTCTTAAAGACAGCCTAGAACTACTAAGGCAGATACACCCGGCTACTGATTCGAGGCAACGGCCTATGCGAGCTTCAATCAAACGCACACTCCCCGGGTACCGCATATGGTACCCGGGGAACAGGAAAGGCCTCATCACAAAAAATTCTGTAAAACAGAAGATGTAAAATTACTTCGGAACCGGAGATATTTGTTCATCCATACGCCAACATGTCGCGTGAGGATATTTCCACGCTAGTTTGCATGGAAGATATGACTATTGAATTTCCCCCCGAAAACGAAGTTTCCGAAACTAGTCAAAGAAAGCGAATAGTTTCTGTTGCGTTGGGGTTATTCATCGTTATTCTCTTAATTCTGGTAATCGTTGAATGGGCGGTCGATTCAAAGAGTAGTGATTCAGGAACCTTCTCTCCAAAGATCGAACTTACAGATATTAATGGAGCTGCATATGATTTTTCGGAACTTCGAGAAAACCCTGTGGTCGTTAATTTCTTTGCATCATGGTGCACTCCTTGTCGTAGAGAAATGAAAGCTATCGAAGAGATATCTGCTGTATGGGGAGACCGCGTTAATTTCATCGGTATAAACAGTCAAGAAACGGATATTGAAGAAGCCAAAAAACTGGTAGAAGATACGGGAGTGACTTACACCATTTTATATGGTGGTGATGGTGAGCTTTTAGAGGAGGTAGGGGCCGTAGGAATGCCTTTCACACTTTTCGTCAACGCTGATGCTTCTATCGCCGGAAGATACCTATCTGATCTTGACCAAGAAGAACTGAATCACTATTTAGAGAAATACTTTGACTGATGATTGATGTAGATTTAGCTTTCCCGCTAGCAGCAGGTTTGATTGCTGCATTTAATCCTTGTGGGTTTGCAATGCTCCCCGCATATCTCTCATATTTCCTAGGCCAAGAATTAGAAAGTCAATCAGATGGGTATCTGGAATTCCTGAACGGTGTAAAAGTTTCTCTAGCTCTTTCATCGGGATTTGTTTTTGTTTTTGCTGTGATGGGAATCCTCACAAATTCTATTATCTCGGAAAGTTTTGTTGAGCAAAAAGCTGGATATGTTACTTTCCCAATCGGAATTATTTTAATTCTTTTAGGGTTAGGGATGATCCGCGGGCTTCAACCGACTTTGAAAATTCCCGGATTGCGTATTAGAAACCTCAACAGACAAATACCATCAATCTTCCTCTTCGGAGTTTCATATGCAATCGTGTCTATTGGCTGTTCAGCTCCCGTCTTCTTTATTACTGTAGGTAGTTCTTTCAATCGCCATGGCATTATAAATGGGTTGGCGGTGTTCGTTGCCTACGCACTTGGCATGAGTATCGTGGTCGCATTTCTTACCATTAGTTTGGCAATGACGAGAACGATGATTGCAAAAAATATGAAACGTTTGCTTCCATACATCGGCCCAATTTCAGGAGTTCTTCTCACCGGAGCGGGATTTTTTCTTGCTTCATATGGCTGGTGGGAAATTCAAGTATCGCGAGAGAATTACACATCAAACACCTTTGTAGATCTCTCTCTTCGAGGATCAGGGCGATTGAGAATATGGGTCGACAATGTTGGAAGCGGTCGCTTTGCGATGGCTTGCTTAACAATAGTAATGCTTTCTTTTGTTTGGGTCTTAACTTCGCAGATCCAAATCAATACCAGACGTTATGTTACGAGAGGTATTTGCGGGCTGTTGGTAGTAGCTCTAGACCTATTTGCTTACAACTTTGACCTTCTTCTGGTTCCTCTTCTTCGCACAATAGGAGATTTCCCTAAACGTTTCTCCCATTGGTTCACAGATCCGCTTCGTTGGTCAACCTTATGGGAATTGTGTGGTTTCATTTTTCTAGCTACCCAACTATATTTTCTCATTCGTTCTCAACAGAAATCCCCTTCACAGTCTCAATCTCTGGATTCGCAAAATTCTCCCAATGAAGAAAGTCCCATCAGGTGACGATTACAAACCTGTTGCTACGCGACGATGTCTCAGAAGAGTTTGAGCTGCGGTCATCTTTTGGATTCATGGCCTACCATGGCGGATCATTAGAAAAAGCAACTGACGTGATAGCTCGCGAAGCTGCAGAACGTTCAAATTCTTCGTATTACGGCTTAATCCAGACTCATGATGACCCAATTCATTTTGCCTCAACTCAGCTGATAAAAGAGAAGAGCGAATCATTGGATCGTTTCCTCAACCATGTCACGATTGTGGTTACGGTTCATGGTTATGGGCGAGAACATCTCTTCCACTCTGTTTTGCTGGGTGGAAGAAATCGAGAACTGGCAGTTCATTTTGCTCCAGTCCTCCAAGCCGCACTCCCAGAGTATGAATTTGAAACTTCCCTAGAGAAAATACCGAGAGAACTTCGCGGGCAGCATCATCAAAACCCTGTTAATTACCCCCCACAAAAAGGAGTTCAGTTAGAACTTCCCCCAACTCTTCGTTGGAATCGCGAAGAATGGGGCTGGTCTGACAATGGGGGGATCGGGCGAGCAAAACAAGTAGATCAATTGATAGAAGCTTTAGTGCTTGGAGTTAATAAGTGGGAAGCTTCATCTTAAATCTTTAACTCGAAGGTTCTGTCGGTTATTCACAAAGAGGAAGCTCCATCGCGACGGGAACCCTTCCTGTCATAAATGGTGACCACAAGGAGCTTTCATCGTTCTTTGTGTTTGGGTTGCGCGCCCCGACTGGAGCTTCCTTTTCCATTCAAGCCGATCCCTTTTAGAATAACTAACCGGCTATCGGTAATTAACATGAACGTAATACATCTGTAATAGCTACAGAATCATCTACCTTAAGGGGCGAGACGTTCAATCAGCCATCCCTCGTCGCTCCAAATATACCGAAGACGGTCATGAAGACGATCCGGCCTTCCTTGCCAGAATTCGATCATGGTTGGCCTGATCCGGTATCCCCCCCAATGGTCCGGTCTCGGTATCGGGTCATCGCCGAATCTTTCTAAAATTTCTTCGTAACGGTCTACAAGTGTTTGACGATCCGGTATTACTTGCCCCTGAGGTGATGCCCATGCTCCAATTTGATGCCCTCTGGGTCGTTGAGCAAAATACTCATCAGATTCCGTTTCAGTAGCTATTTTCACTAATCCATGGACTCTTACCTGCCGATGTAAGGGAAGCCAACCGAAAGTTAAAGACACCTTCGGCGAGAGGGAAAATGAAGTTGCCTTGTCACTTCTGTAATTCGTAAAGAAGACAAACCCATCTGCATCGACTTTCCGGACCAATACAAACCGTGAAGATGGAAACCCTTCTTCATTAACGCTACCTATGACAGCAGCATCGGGTTCCGAGATTTGAGCCTCTTGCGCATCTACGTACCAAACTTTGAACTGATCTATAGGGTCCACAAAGACACTTGATGCATCGATCCCTGCTTCCTCGTATTCTTTTCGACGTTCAGATATATCCACTTCCGCTATTGTTTCACGAATATTCACGGCGTGGTATTTCCGTGAGTGGCCACTTTGCAGAACATAGTATTTAAGAGTTTCGGCGCTACCGTCATCAATTGTGAACCAGCATCAAATATCAGCAGTTTTCCTTGGTGGAGTTGCAGGAGCAACCGCTAGATGGGGACTTCTAGAGCTTCTCCCTTCAGTGAACCAATGGCCCTGGCATATGCTCCTGATCAATATTTCCGGATCAGCAGCTTTAGGAATGGTGGTCGGATTTTTTGCCAAATCTCCGAGGAAATTTCTTTTCCTAGCGGCTAGTACCGGATTTTGCGGTGCATTTACAACCTTTTCCGCTTTCGCTGTCGATATTGCATCATTCATCAAAGCTAACCAGTACTTCAACGCTTTTAGTTTTCTTACTGCTTCAATTGCGGGAGGACTTCTTGTGTACAAGGTCAGTAAGCGAACCGTCGAATCAAGAAGAGTGGGACTATGAATTACTTGACGGTTAATTGGTATATTTTCGCTTTTTGGCAAAATAGTAAGATATTAACAGGATTGCTTTTTATTCTTTTAGCTGCATGTGGTTCATTATTTCGGTGGAGTCTTCAGAATTCAGGCAAGTGGAAAAAGACTGTGGGTACGTTAATCGCTAACGTTTTTGCTTCTTTTTTGTTAGGGATCCTTTTAGCTGATTTACATGATGGCGCAACAATAACAGTGATCGGAACAGGTTTTCTTGGGTCATTTTCGACTTTCTCTACTGTCATGATGGAAGTCAGTGATGAGCTTGACCATCATCGGAAAATCCCTGCGATACTGTATCTTTCCGCTTCTATTTTGGGAGGGGTTTTAGCTGCTACGGCGGGTTTGGAGATTGGTGGCAGATAATCCGTTACCATTGCAGTTATGCAGGTTCCTGTTGAGGTAATTGTTTGGTCTGATTTCCTTTGACCATGGTGTTATGTAGGGACGGTTCGTCTTGAAGATGTAAAAAACCACTTTGGAGACAAAGTTGATATTTCCTGGAGAAGTTTTCTCTTGAAGCCAGAAACCAAAACACCCGAACGTGAAAAATTTGAACACTACTCAAAGGGGTGGCAATCGATTCAAAGCCAAGAACCTCGAACAAAGTTTCGCACATGGGAGGGTGATAGTAATCCCCCAAGTGGGAGCCTCCCAGCCCAAATAGCTCACAAGTTAGTGTCTGAACTCTGGCCCGATCAAAAAATGGCAATGCACTACCGCCTACTCGAAGCTTACTTCTCCGAAAATAGAACGATTTCTGATTGGGAAGTACTAGCAGAGTTGGTATCGGAAATAGGTGAAGACCCTTCTTACTTCCTTGAGAAAGTCGATGAACGCAAGAGTGATCTCGCAAGTCTCACAATAGAAGAACATAATGAAGCGGTAGGTCAAGGAATTACAGCGGTACCTACAACTCTTATCAATAGAGTCCTTCCTGTACCAGGTGCTCAAGAAAGTGAAACGTACATTACTTGGATCGAGCGTATTATCGAACGTTCTCAGAATACTTAACTACTTCTTTCATCTATTGATCTTCGTGTTCCCGAAGTTTCATTCGGTCGATTTTGTCAGATGTATTTCTGGGAAGTTTAGGGATTATGCGAATTGCTTCAGGGAGTTTGTATGAAGCTAGCTGATGTTCAGCGTGATTCCGCAAACTTTCTAACGTTGGCGGATCCCGTAGGTCGGTTGGCACAACCACAGCAACACCTATCTCTCCCATGACCGCATCTTTCCTCGGGACAATAGTTACTTCAGCAACTTGCTTATGTGATGAAATAACTGCTTCTACTTCAAGAGGGAAAACATTATAACCACCACGAATAAACATCTCGCTCGTCCTTCCTGCCAAATGGAAACACCCCGCGTCATCTTCGAAGGCCAAATCTCCTGTCCTTAACCACCCACCGACAATAGTTTCAGCAGTGGAGATAGGGTCATTCCAGTACTTGCTCATAACAGCTTCAGAGCGTAGCCATATTTCACCGATACTACCGGTAGTTACAGTCTCTCCTTCCTTATCTCTGATAGTTGCTTCAACTCCAGAACGGGGTCGCCCCACTGTATGCAATGCTTCTTCATCATCCGCATCCAATGCTGTTCCTAAACCCACTCCTCCAGATTCAGTGGAACTGTATCGTATAGACCACGGGGCTCCGAAAATCTCTCGACCAGCGGCTACTAACTCGGGAGAGGCTAAAGCGCCACCGGTGACAATCGCCTGAACACAACTAAAATCAAATCTAGAAAGGTTATTTACCTGAAGCATAAGGGCGATTTGGGGAGCTATGGCGCTAACCGCCGAAATCCGGTAATCATGTATTAGCTTCAAAATAGGTTCTGCTTTCCACTTTTCTAAGAGGTGAGTAGTACCGGCGCTTGCAAGTAACCAAGGTAATTTGGTCATAACACCAACGTGGGCAAATTCAGTGCTTGCATAACGGTGGCCGGCACCGCCCCAGACACCACCTGTGTCAATGTCACTTATGGCTTGAAGTTGACGATTTGTGAACAACGCCCCTTTAGGAGTACCCGTACTTCCAGATGTGAAGCAGATACAAACAGCCCGATCGGGATTAGGTGGTAGCACTTCGATAGTCGAATTTTTGAGTCGATTATTCCTCAAAAACTCGGTTGTATTTTCTGAGATTTCAACGTATTCAACCTGTGAATTATCTGGACCTCTCTCCCCGAGATTATCTGAAGTTAGGATCAGGTCAGGCTCAAGAGCTTTAAGGGCTTCTTGCCGTTCACGTGCCGTGAAACGAGGATTAACACCAGCGGTAACTGCACCTAACTTTGCTGTTGCAAGGTAACAAAGTATGTACTCAATACTGCTAGGCAAACACAGGGCAACTACGGACCCTTCCTGTATCCCCTGTATCTGCATCCATGCAGCTACTTCTTCAGAGAACTTATCCAATTGGTTATAAGTGACTGTTTGTCCACTTGGCGAGACATACGCAGTAGAACTACCAAAATTTTCAGCAGTTTTGCGAATCACGACGGGAAGCATGACTAAAGCTTTACACGAGATCGTCTAGGTGTCATCTCTCCGTCAAGTTTTGCTTTTCTATCCAAGGATTAAAAGCATAGGGTTAATTCCATATGATGCGGTTGCTCTGCGGATAGTCTCAATGGAGTGATTGATTTACGAAAACTACGTGAAGATGAGGATTATCGAAGTGGGATAATCCGTAAAGGTGTTGAAGCAGAAACCATAAAGGAGCTTCTTACCTTAGAGGCATCATGCCGTGCTCTACAATCGCAAGTTGAGCAATTGCGCTCTGAACAAAATACTGCCTCAAAGGACATTGGTAGAGCTGCACCTAAAGAACGAGATGAAATAATAAAGATTGCGGCTGAACTTAAAGTCGACTTACAGGAAATGGAAACTGAGTATGGAACAGTAGCGGATACTCTTGATGCTCTTGCGATAACAATACCGAATCCAGCTGATCCCCGATGTCCTAATGGTGGTGAAGAAGATTATGAAGTTATCGAGATTGTTGGTGATCAAGTAGAACCTCCGCCTATGGACCACGCAAAATATGGGGAATACATGGGCTGGGTAGAAAAAGAAAAAGCTGCTGAAAACATGGGTAGTAGATTTGCCTACCTAACTCGGGAAGCTGTGCTTCTCGAATTCGCCTTGGTGCAGTACACCTTATCGAAGGTAGTGCAACATGGTTTCATACCGGTTGTACCACCGGTGCTAGTTCGAGAGCAGATGATGCTGGACGCTGGGTTTTTCCCAACGGATAGACAACAGGTCTACGAATTAGCTGAGGATGACCTTTTCCTTATCGGAACCAGCGAAGTAGCTCTCGCCGGATTACATCGTGGTGAGATTCTTGACCCTAAGCAGCTACCCATTCGGCTAGGAGGCTTTTCTTCATGTTTCCGAAGAGAAGCCGGTACTTATGGGAAGGACACAAGTGGCATTTTCCGAGTACATCAATTTGATAAAGTCGAGATGTTCTCCTTCTGCGATCCTCTTACTTCATGGGAGGAGTTGGAAAACCTTCGCAGTATAGAACAAGAAATCCTGAATGAACTCGAACTACCACATCGAGTTGTCCTGGTCGCTGCAGGTGATTTAGGTGCTCCTGCGGCGATGAAGTACGACTGTGAAGTGTGGTTGCCTTCAGAAGGCCGATATCGGGAACTAACAAGCTGTTCGAACTATCTCGATTATTCAGCGCGAAGGCTGATGACACGTGTACGCGGAGAAGAAAATAACCAGCTCGTACATACTTTAAATGGAACAGCTTGCGCTATTGGGCGCACACTCGTTTTCCTCATGGAGCACTACCAACAAAGCGATGGAAGTTTTAAGGTGCCTAGCGTTCTTCAACCTTTCTGTGGGCTTGACGTTATCCTCCCACCAGATGACTGAACTGATCACTTACGAATAAACGTCAGAATTCTCTATGGGGGTTTCAACTAGTTCTAAGTCTGGTTGGTTCCGTCTACTCCATAGGAAGAATCGAGTAGCTATCCATACCCATAGGTATATCCCTCCGACCAGTTTCATGACAAAACCTGCGAGTTGCTGATCTGTGGTGATGTCTATGCCCCATAGTCGTACTTGGTGATCGTACGCTTCGTAAAGAGCTCCCCCTGCGAAAGTCAAAAACCCTGCCGGAATCGTCGGGACCACGGACATCAAGAATAGATACACCATCTGAGTTGGGAGGCTTATGCGGAATTCTTTCATGGGATTGATCACTGGAAGCCACATCCAGAGTGATGAAACGAACACGGCTAAATGTAAGAAGTAGTGAAATGAACCGTTTTCAATCGAGTAATTTACTGCAAATGGTAAGTGAGTGACGATTATTACTAAGTTGTAACACAGCCCTGCTGCTATCGGATTTGAAATTCGCTTAGTCCACATCCCGACCTTTCCGGAAGGCGAGAATATTAATCTTGTAAGCCAAACGGGAAGCGCTGTGAGTATCAACGGCGGAACTATGAGAGAAATAATCATATGTTGGACCATATGAACTGAATAAAGGTACTCTTCTGAAATATCATGCATGGGCCAGTCTGAAGCAAACCAAAGAGCTATCAGTGCCGCCCAAAAAGCAAAGAGGTTCTTTTTGGTATAGGCCTCCTTCCCATCTGGTATGAAATTTGGTGCAACCAACTTGATCGCGTATAGGGCTAGCAGAAATATTCCTACTATGAGAATCCACACCTCGGGGTGAAATTGGAATCTCCAGATCTTGGGATCAGCTGCGAATACCACTACACCAGCCTGCCATGTTCCACGTACTCAACAACAAATTTCTCTCTAATTTCTTCAAAGGCTGAACTTTGCAATCGTCAGAATGTAAAAAAATTTACTTTAGTGGTCGCTCCCGGTTCCACCTTTGAAGGAGTACCCAAGCCAGAAACCTGTTATCGCTGGAGGTAGCAACAGGAACAAAACTTTCAGAATTGGATTCCAATTTGGGAGAAAACCGAATGCGAACGCCATAACGAAATATACGGGCCACGCTATACACAAACCCATGACCATCATTTTCGTGAAGACGGCATTGTCATCACGCAGGTGCATGAAAATTGCTGCCACAAGAAAAAACTTTGTGGCCATGAGGAATGACAAAGTGAGGACGAGCAGCCAATCCGGTGCATGATGCACCGATTCGAAATAGGTAAAGACCTCTATCCCCGTGAATACAGCAAGCACTAGAGCGGTTTTTATATATTTCGAGTCCTGTTTGACCCAAGATGTAGTTTCTCCGGTTCCTTCAGTTCGTTGGTCAGTTGTGGCCATCCGGTTTCTCCTATTGTGGAAAGAGGTAGACGATAGTAAATATTACAATCCATACGACATCGACGAAGTGCCAATATAGACCAATAATTTCAAGTTTCTCTTCCTGAGCAACAGTCAATTTACCTCGCATCGATTGGATATACATAGACATAAGCATCACTATGCCTACCGTGACGTGCACCCCATGAAACCCTGTGAGTGTGAAGAAAGAAGTACCAAATAGATTGGTGGTATATCCCAGCCCTTCACGATAGAACACTGTGAATTCATAGACTTGACCGCCAACGAAAACAGCTCCAAGAATAGCTGTGGTTAACAACCAGATTCTGCTCCTTCGAATATCATTTCGGCGAAGAGCCGTAATTGCTAGAACTACTGTGAGGGAACTCATCAATAGCACGAACGAACTCACTGAGGTAAAGGGAATATCAAACATTTCTTCGGGACCGAGGTCATCCGGTCCAATCCGATCCTTATACAGCATGTAGGTGGAAATGAGGCCGCCAAAGAGCAAGCAGTCGGATCCAAGGAAGACCCACATTCCCAGCTTGTCGTTAGATACACCTAAGGTTGAAACATCACCGTCGCTATGATCATGTGATGTTTGAGCTGTTGCTGTCTCAGTCAACGGGCACCTCCTCTGGGGTATTCTCATGGCTTTCTTCGTCTGGGAGTTCACTTGAGGTCTCATGGTCGCCATCAGGATGGTGTCCATCTACGTTTGGATCGTCTACAGGTTCGAACACCCATCCAAATAGCCCACCAAGGATAAACAGGCCTCCGACGACGCACAACCACAGGTTGTAGATAAGCCCATACCCGATGATAGGTAGTCCGGTGGCTGCAACGATGGGCCAATACGATGGAGATGGGAGATGCACATTGGTATTGCTTCCATCATGTGCCACTTCTTCAGCGGGTGCTCTTCTTACCACACGACCTGTTTCATCCTTCCCCCATTTTCTATGCCAAAATTCGTCTTGTCGTTCAACTTCGATTATTTCATCAAAGTTGTGTTCTGGGACAGGGGAAGCCGTCATCCATTCGAGCGATCGTGCATCCCAGGGGTCTGGCCCAGGAGCGGGAGTCTTGCCAGCTCGATACGCACGCCGACTAATGAAAACGTTTGCTATAAACATTGCTGTTGCGATCGCAATCATAAATGCACCGAAGGTCGTTATAAGATTCCAAAAGTCGAATCCTTGGCCTTTCGAATAGGTTTGTATTCGACGACTCATGCCTTGCAATCCAAGAATATGCATCGGCCCAAATGTAAGGTTGAATCCTATAACCATGACCCAAAAACTCGATTTTCCGATCTTCTCAGATAAGAAGTATCCAAATACTTTCGGCCACCAGAAATAGAATCCACCGAAGAAACCAAGAATGATACCGCCAAAAATAACATAGTGGAAATGGGCAACGATGTAGTAAGTGTCTGTCTGTTGCGTATCAGCCGCAGCTAGTGAGTGAGTTACCCCAGAGAGGCCTCCTATCGTGAACATCGCAACGACTGACGTTGCATACAACATGGGAGTAGTAAAACGTATTCGTCCTCCCCACATGGTTGCAAGCCAATTCAAGATCTTTACGCCAGTTGGAACTGCTATAAACATAGTTGAGACTGAAAAAGCAGCTACTGCAACCGGACCAATTCCCGAAGCGAACATATGGTGCGCCCATACTCCCCAACCCATAAACCCAATAGCAATTCCGGAAAAAACCATGAAAGGGTAACCAAAGATGGGCTTTCTGCTAAAAGTTGGAATGATTTCAGAAACAATTCCGAAACTTGGAAGGATCAGGATGTAAACCTCTGGGTGACCGAATATCCAGAATAAATGCTGCCATAGTAGTGGGTCTGCGCCTTCTGCAACATTGAATAAATTCGCATCGA
>CAJWET010000022.1 GCA_913031515.1 uncultured Acidimicrobiaceae bacterium
GCCCATTGCTGGAAAAGTTGTCCACTGCCAAAGTTGAGATAAAAAAGAAAGGAGTTCCTAGACAGGTAATTGTAAGCCAGTATAGTTCTAGAGTTTCTCCTGCAAGAGCCACCTCAGAAAAGAACGAAAGAAAGAGCGAAAGAACTAGCTGGAGTAATTTGGCCGAAGATTGAAAACGATACAGATTTCTTAGCTCTAGCACTAGGAGAAGATGGAGTCCGTAATTTCAAATGGAAGAGTTGGAATGCTATTGAAGGACTCTGGAAACTTGAAAATCCTAGTGAAGTGGACGTTCAGGATACAGAACGAGACGTTCGTGTCGTGCTTGAAGGCGTTCCCTTTCGAGGAATAATTGACCGGATAGATAGAGAAGATCATGCGGTAATAGTCGCAGATTACAAATCAGGTAAAGCTCCAAAGAAAAGGTTTGCGGGAGACAAAATACGTCAGGTTCTTCTGTATGCCGCAGCTATTAAGGAAGCAGACGGAGAATTACCTAGTAAAGCTCGTCTGTTGTTCTTAGGTCAAGAAACTATAGAGACAGAGGTCTCCGAAGAAACTCTCATAGAACCACTCGAGAGACTCAAAAGCACCTGGGATCAACTTAACGTTGCATGTACATCCAATGTATTTCCTACAAAAACGGGACCATTGTGCGCGTGGTGTCCTTTCGTAACTCACTGTCCAGATGGAGAAGAAGAAGTTCGACAGCGGTTTAGGGGGAAGCGCGTTCGCCATGATGCGCCGGCATTGGAAGCTCTTAGTTTAATCTGATTGCCAACCATCAATTTGTGCACAGGGAATGCAGAAAGAATACTGTACGCGATGCCAGAGCTACCTGAAGTTGAATCAATTCGTCAACAACTTGAACCATGGCTAGTCGGGCGTCAAATTATCTCTGCAGGGAATTACCCATCGGCAAAATTCTCTCCAGCGATAGAAATAATCGGGATGAGAGTTGAATATGTTAATCGGCGAGGGAAATACCTTTTGCTGGGATTAGATGACGGAAGAGAGCTGGTGATCCATTTAGGAATGACTGGCCAGCTCTTTCCTATTGAGAGTCCCACTGACCCTCATTTACGTGCATGGTGGGAAATGGACGATGAGAGCATTCTTGGATTTCGGGATGTTCGTAGGTTCGGCCGTATCCGCGTCGTTGATGCAAATTGTTATGAGGGGACTTTAGCGATACTGGGACCAGAGCCGTTATCGGAAGAATTCACTCCCGAGCAATTGTACGCTGCGGTAAAAAAAAGCAGCCGCAGGATAAAGACCCAGCTACTAAGCCAAAAACCAGTTGCCGGAGTGGGAAACATCTATGCGGATGAAGCATGTTTTAGAGCTGGTATTTACCCAGGAGTAAGAAAGTTAACGAAGACACAAGCAAAAGATCTCCATGAAAGCATCCGGCATGTTCTTTCTGTAGCTGTTGAAAATGGTGGAACTACTTTACGTGATTACGTAAATGCAGAAGGCCAAAAAGGCACCAACCAGCATTTTCTTACTTGCTATGGACGGTGGGACGAACCTTGCTTCAATTGCGGAGAACCACTTCGAAGAACTGTTATTGATAATCGCGGAACAACATTTTGTGGGTCATGCCAACGCAGATAGGTATTTATAGTGTGGCAAGCCTGTCGTACATCAACCTAAAGAAACCAGCATCATCAACTTCTGAAACCCAATGGCAATTAGGGTCTTTCCGTCTTGCTCCCCAGTAATCAACAACTGTCATTCCCATTGTTAAGCTGCTTCGTGTTTCAATTTCTACATAAACGTCTTTACCGGTATACAGATCTGGTTCAATGAGGTAAGCAATTGTGGCAGGGTCATGGACTGGGCTTCCAGCCATCCCGTACCTTTCAAGGTCGAAACGGTTGTAAAAAGTGAGCATTTGTGCTGACTTCTCACCAACATCCGTTCCCAGACCTGAAAGGGTGGTTATCCATTCTTCGGTCATAAGTGCCTTGTGAGTAACGTCCAATGGCATCGCCACAATCGGAATTCCAGAACGGTAGACAACATCAGCAGCGTGGGGGTCGACATATATATTAAATTCCGCAGCAGGAGTGACATTCCCACCAACAAAATAGCCACCCCCCATGGTGACGATCATTTGAATCTTCGAAACGATAGACGGTTCACGTACCAACGCCATTCCGATATTCGTAAGAGGCCCAACAGGGCAGATCGTTATAGAATGATCGTCAGCGGCCATTAAAGTCTCCACTAGCCAATCCACTGCATGCCCAGACTGCAGTTCCATGTCTGGCTCTTTCCAATCAGGTCCATCAAGCCCAGTCTCACCATGTACCGCTTCGGCGGTAACCAGCTTCCGGACCATTGGCCGGTCACAACCAGAAAAAACCTTAAGATCACGCCTCCCTGCCAACTCACATATTCGGAGAGCGTTTTTTGCTGTTAGGTGCAACGGAACGTTCCCTGCAACACAGGTAATACCGAGAACTTCCAGCTCTGGTGAAGCAAGAGCGAGAAGGATCGCGATCGCATCGTCATGCCCTGGGTCAGTGTCAATAATTACCTTCTTTTGTTCCACGTCTGCAACATACCCCAGTTCGGTGCATAATGTGAACGTATGAGTTCAGACTTTCGAGAACTACAAAAGAAAAACAAAAGGTCAACTCGATGGTTGCTGCTAGCAAGTTTCCTTCTAGTTTTTATTGTGTCCTTCGTAGCGGGTCTGGCTTTAACAGGTTTCCTAGGTTTTGGAATTTTCGCCTTGATATTTTCCGGAATCTTAACATTCTTCCAGTACCGGAAATCATCAAGCCTAGCGTTGCGTGCCACTGGAGCAGTTCCTGCGGATCCCGACGAATACGCACAACTACATAACCTCGTTGAAGAAATGGCTCTTGCCTCGGGTCTTCCGAAACCAGAAGTGTACATTGTCGTTGATCCAGCACCGAATGCTTTCGCTACAGGCCGCGACCCTGAGAATGCTGCTGTCGCCGCGACTACGGGACTACTAGAAAAATTGGATCGAAATGAGCTTCAAGGAGTCATCGCACATGAAATGGCCCACATACGGAATTACGATATCCGTGTGATGACCGTCGCAGCAGCAACTGCTGGAGCTATAGCGATAATGGCTGATTTATTTTGGCGGATAGCATTTTGGGGTGGAATGGGAGGAAGCCGCAGAGGAAACAACAACCGAGGTGGTGGACCGCAGGCAATTATTATCATCTTCGCCTTTTTGTTTGTGGCAGTTCTCGCACCGATCGCCGCTGGTTTACTGAAAGCGGCAGTAAGTCGCAGTAGAGAAGAGCTCGCTGATGCAACAGCAGTTGAACTGACAAGGAACCCTTCTGGAATCCGAATGGCCCTTGAAAAATTAGATAATGACGTTACTGTCGTTCGGAAAACCTCCCATGCGACCAGCCATTTATGGATTGAGTCACCAGATGACCATGTGAAAGGACATAAAGGCAAAAGAATAAACGACATGTTTAACACTCACCCTCCGCTGTCAGAAAGAATAAACCTGCTAAGGAAAATGGAAGGCCTACCCTCCTACCAAGGGTGATGCGGATGCTACGGTAGGCCTACTCTCAGAGTACAAGAAAGGAATACGATCGTGGGACTACTAGACGGCCGGGTTGCAATAATTTCAGGCATAGGCCCTGGGATGGGACGTGACGCTGCTCTTGCTTGCGTACGGGAAGGAGCGAAAGTCATCCTAGCTGCTCGGACTCCTGCAAAAGTTACGAAGATGGAGGAGGAAATAAAGGCCTTAGGCGGGAGCGCGTTGGCTATTCCTACTGATGTCACAAACATAGATCAAATAAGCCATCTTGTTTCAGCCTCTCTTTCTGAATTTGGCACCATCGACATTCTTGTGAATAATGCCTTCGTCCAACCGCCTTTTGAAACTCTGGAAGAAATGGAACTTAGTTCCTGGTATTCGAGCTTTGAAGTTAATTGCACATCAGCTTTGAAAATGAGCAGAGCCGTACTTCCGATAATGCGTTCACAGGGCCATGGCTCAATCATTAATATCTCGACAATGTCCATACGAACCAACAAACCTATGTTTGGCGCATATGCGGCAGCGAAATCAGCTATGACGTCAATGACGAGAACCATGGCAAAGGAAGTAGGCCCTGACGGCATACGTGTCAACGCAGTATGCCCCGGTTTTATTTTTGGGGAATCGGTGAAATGGTATCTAGAGAGCCTCGCAAAGCAGAATGGCACCACTTATCAGGACGAATACGACAAAGTCGCTGATGAAATAGCTTTGCGGTTCATTCCAGACTCCGAGCAAATTTGCGGTTCGGTGATTTTCTTCGCATCAGAGCTTTCAGCAGCATGCACAGGCACAAGTCTTGACGTCAACGGGGGGCATTTCACCACTTTCTAGAGATACTCTAGCTATGGATAATAGGGAAAAGCGGGTGATTCATTGGCTCTCCTACAATGAGTTCATTCTCTAACTCAGGAAAAGGTGGAGATGTCTGACCAGGCCTTTGGGCATAGACGGCATCATCCCCTAACCATCTCGCAGAGAACGCTCTCCTCCGTGCTTTACTACCTCCAGCCGCATGAAGGGTACGCATATGAAAGATAAGGACATCTCCCGGTTGGACTTCCCATGATCGAATTTTGAACGATTGCTCTTCTTCATCGATAGGAGGCAACTCAGCAAATCCGTCGAACGCATACGGTGCATGATCTAGGAAACGACGAGGGGCATACATTGGCCCATTGTGGGAACCAGCCAAAAATCGAATGGCCGATTCTTTCGGCACATAATCCAGCGACACCCATGTGGAAACTAACTTGTCACCATCAACACAGTAATAGGGCTGGTCGTGATGCCATGGGGTCTCTTCATTAGTTTGGGCCTCTTTAACCAGCACATGTTCATGGAAAAGACGTATTTGGTCTGACTGTGTTGCCTCCCGAGCCATGTTTGCTAGCGGAGACTCAAAAAGTACCTCATGATATTCTTCAAACCGTTGCCAGTTGCAATAGTCATCCCAGAACTCCCCTGGGCCACCGGACTGGGTGTAGTCACATGACCATGGTCCTCGATCGAGTTTATTTCGTTCAATTCCTTGTGCAAGAAGATCTAGCCACCTATCTCCTAGAACATTGGGGACATGTATCACTCCCTCAACGTTAAATTGGGTGATTTGGTTTTCTGTGAGCATATCTTTATCTTAGATGTTCGATATCTTCAGCCGGTCATGTCCTAGGAGTCTTCATTTGTGGCAAAGGGAAGGCCAGCTAGATGTGCATGGTCGTTATATCTTATCAATGTCCAACGGCCTCGTTTTACTCCGGTGTCATCAACGATGAATTCAGTAAGTGATGTGTTGAGTGTCCAGAGGTCAAATTGTCCCCTACGAGGTAAATCGAGCAGTTGACGAATGGCAATATCGATAACTCCACCGTGACAGACAATCATTACGCTTTCACTCACGTGTTTTGATATGAGGCTCTCTAATGCTCCCGATACACGGAAATGGAAGCCATGCAAGCTCTCCGCCTCAGGGGCTAAAGGTGTATGCGGACGCCCGTAGTAGTCATTCCCGCCAAACAGCTCCTCTAGTTCTTCGTAAGGCTTTCCATCGGCTTCTCCAGGGCGATGTTCTACAAGTTCTGCTTCCGTATATAAGTCTTTGAGGTCAAGAGCTGGCTTAATAATCTCGGCTGTTTCAATTGCGCGTGGCATTGTGCTCGCGTATAAAACATCGACATCAATCTCTTCTTTCTCTAGCCTCTTACGAAGAGCGTGTGCTTGGTCTCGTCCAAGATCACTCAGCCCCGTGCAACTTTTCTCTCCTCCAAGAATTCTTTCCACAGTGGCATTTGATTCTCCGTGTCTAACTAGGATTAGCCGAGTTTTATTCTCGTGGATCATTCCCCTATGTAAGCCTTTCGTGTATTTTTTTTGCAACCCGTCAAATTAGATTACTCTATTGTGAGGCAAAGTATTCCGCTGGAATAGTCCCTGATGATGTCTGAGTGAGAATTTCGTAACCTTCTTCAGTGACTACCAGCGTATGCTCGAATTGTGCTGACCTTCGTCCATCTGTCGTCACGACTGTCCAGGTGTCATCCCACATGTGCAAGATATGTCCTCCAAGGTTCAGCATCGGTTCGATGGTGAAACTCATTCCTGTAAGGAGTTCGGTGGTTGCTCGACGGTCGTAATAATGGGGAATCGCCAACGAACTGTGAAACTCAGGGCCGACACCATGTCCTATGAATTCTCTGACAACACTCAATTGATTGGAATGGGCAAATTTCTCTATCGCTTGCCCGATATCGCAGACCTGAGAACCATTTTGGACGGTCTCCATTCCCCTACTGAGAGCATTTCTGGTTACCTCCACTAGGCGGCGACTGTACTGATCTACTTCCCCTACAAGAAAAGTAACCGATGTGTCTCCGTGGACGCCTTCGTAGAAGACTGTCACATCAATATT
This sequence comes from uncultured Acidimicrobiaceae bacterium, assembly GCA_913031515.1. Taxonomy (GTDB): domain Bacteria; phylum Actinomycetota; class Acidimicrobiia; order Acidimicrobiales; family UBA8592; genus UBA8592. The sequence continues at coordinate 6,462 of CAJWET010000022.1, forward strand.
TACAATATCTCCGTCTTGCAACTGTCGACTATCTGGGATCCCATGACAAACAACCTCATTGACAGAAGTACACACGGATTTGGGGAACCCGCGATAGTTGAGTGGACTGGGGTATGCGCCTAGACGAATAATTTCATCATGGGCAATTTGGTCAAGTTTGTCAGTTGTGATTCCTGGAGTAACTTGTTCGCCAACGTAAAGGAGAACTTCAGCAGCTATTGATCCGGCTTTACGCATTGACTTGATTTCGTCCTGAGTTCTGACCAAAGAAAGGACTGAGGGGCCCGGATCACCTGTTAGGGCGTAGGGAGGACGGGCTATAGAGCTCGGGACATTCCGTCGGGGACTTACAAGCCCTTGTTGCACCGGTGGAAGAGAGGCAGGAACCTTAGGTGATTTCGTCTTTCTCTTTGCCATGCCTATAAGGCTACCCGAATTAGCGAACCGATTGATTGGCGCTTAGTGGAGGAATCTACTGATGCTTTCAACAACGCATGCAGGTTTCGGATCATCTTCGATCTCTATGGTGATTACAACAATTACTTGAACTCCACCAGCAATTTCTGTGACTTCACTGATGGTTCCATTTGCGCGAACGCGCGAACCTACAATCACCGGACTCGGGAAGCGTACTTTGTTAACCCCGTAATTTATCCCCATGGAAACTTGAGAGACCTGAAGGAGGTCGGGAAGGAAAAGATTAGCGAGCGAAAGAGTCAGATAGCCGTGGGCTATTGTTGCCCCAAACGGGCCTTCCTCCGCTTTATCAGGATCTGTGTGGATCCACTGATGGTCGCCTGTAGCATCAGCGAAAAGATTGATTCTCTCCTGCGTTATTTCATACCAATCAGTAACTCCAAGGTCGAGACCGTCCGAACCAAAAAGATCTCTGGGTGAGTTGAAGGTCATCGGCATGAGAGGAAGATTAGCCTAATACACTCCCACTTAGAGAATTCTACAAAGCGCTAATGGATTGCGAAGAGGAGATTCAATCATGGCAGCGACAGGCGGTACGAAAACTATCATCACTGCTTTTATAGCGAACTTGACAATAGCGGTAGCGAAATTCATCGGTTTCATGATTACAAGCTCTTCAGCAATGCTCGCTGAAGCAGTTCACAGCTTCGCTGATACGAGCAACCAAGCGCTTCTTCTCCTTGGAAAGAAACGCTCTCAGAAACTTCCCTCAGCTGAACGCCCATTTGGCTACGGAAGAGAAAGATTCTTCTGGGCTTTCGTAGTTTCAATTGTTCTCTTCTCACTGGGATCTATGTACGCGATTTATGAGGGTATTGATAAGATTCGCCACCCACATGAAATTGAGTCATTATGGTGGGCATTGGCGATCCTCTTATTCGCTATGTGCATGGAGGCATACGCATTCCGAACGGCGGTGAACGAGTCACGCCATTACAAAGGTAGCCATTCTTGGAGAAGTTTCATTCGGAGATCTCGGATCCCTGAGTTGCCAGTTGTCCTTCTAGAGGATTTCGGCGCGTTGACGGGTCTTGTCTTCGCTTTCGTTTGTGTATTAATAGCCGATACCACCGGAAATGCGATTTGGGACGGGGTTGGCACCTTGTCAATTGGTATCCTTCTCGGCTTAATTGCAATTATTCTGGCGATTGAAACAAAGAGCCTTCTTATAGGAGAAGGAGCCCTCCCCGAACAGACTACGAAAATAGAATCAGCCATTTCCGGATCTCCGCATGTGGTTCGACTTATTGATTTGCGGACTGAGTATCTTGGACCCGAAACTCTTCTTGTGGCAGCAAAAATAGAGTTCAGAGACGACGCTTCATCATCAGGAATAAGCAACGCAGTCGATGCCGTGGAACATGAGATACGATCCGTTGAACCTATCGCAAAGATCATTTACCTCGAGCCAGACACCTTCGACGATCAGAATTTCTAATTCCCTACTAACTCTTTTATGTTTTCTTACACATTAGTGTGCCTTCCAGCTCATTGAGCCTCTAGGCTCTTTGTCATGTTTAAAGCGATTTACTTAACACGAGATGAAGAGAAGAACGTATCTGCTGAAATCGCAGATCTTGATGAAGCCGACTTACCCGAACGCAACGTTGCCATTGACGTTGAGTACTCAACAATCAATTACAAAGACGGGTTAGCAATAATGGGGAAACCAGGAGTTGTCCGAACTTATCCTATGGTCCCCGGAATAGATTTAGCTGGCACAGTGGCATCTAGTGAAAGCCCAGATTATGAAGTAGGTGACAAAGTTGTGCTTAATGGTTGGGAAGTCGGCGAGACGCATTGGGGCGGCTTGGCACAAAAATCTCGACTAGATGCGGACTGGTTGGTTCCTATACCTGAAGCATTCACAACTCAACAAGCTATGGCTATAGGAACTGCTGGTTACACGGCGATGCTATGTGTGCTCGCAATTGAAGAACACGGCGTAACTCCAGATAGTGGCCCTATTCTCGTTACTGGCGCTTCCGGCGGTGTAGGTAGTACAGCTGTCGCTATTTTGGCGAAACTTGGTTTCGAAGTCGTTGCCTCAACAGGACGTCCTGAAGAATCCAGTTATTTGACTGACCTTGGAGCGGCTGAAATCATCGACCGTAACGAATTGGGAGAAGAGAATTCTCGCCCACTCCAGAAAACCCGATGGGCGGGGGCAGTTGACGCTGTGGGAAGCCACACTTTGGCGAATGCTCTCGCTCAAACTGACTCTAATGGATGCGTAGCTGCATGCGGATTAGCACAGGGAGCCGACCTGAAAACGTCAGTGATGCCATTTATCCTTCGTGGAGTGACCCTCGTCGGGGTCAATTCTGTTTATGAACCCTATGCTCGTAGAAAGCATGCGTGGGACCGCATGGCAGCAGATCTAGACCCCGCCAAACTGGAACAAATGACAGAAGTTGTTGGCCTCAGCGATGCTGTCAACGTCGCCAGTGAAATCCTTCAAGGGCAGGTTCGAGGAAGAGTTGTCGTTGACGTTAACGCTTAACTCCTTGGTTTTATCATCATTTGTGATTTGCTGAACACGTAAAATCTGCCACACTTACTTTCGGAAGAGATGGAGGTGAATAGTGGAACGCCCACTTGAGGGTTTACGGGTCGTTGATACAACGAATAATCGTGGCGAATTGTGTGGGAGGCTTTTGTCTGACCTAGGGGCTGAAGTTGTTCTTGTCGAACCCAAACAAGGGTCGGACATGCGTCGGGTTTCACCCTTCTCTCCTAACGGCGAAAGTCTTGGGTTCCTCTGGCGCAATGCAAATAAGTCTGGAATTTCGTTAGATTTCGGAACAGGAGAAGGACCTGAAGACCTTCTGAAACTGCTTGGAGAAGCCGATATATGGATAGAGAGCAACTCTGACCTTGGCGAAGTGACTCCGGAATTTGTAAGCCGCTTGTACCCTCATCTCGTTATCACCTCCATCACTCCTTTCGGATACACGGGACCTTACGCGGGTCTTACCGCCAATGATGATGTGCTCGAAGCAATGAGCGGGATGATCTTTAAAGCTGGAATTGCTACAAAGCCACCACTTTTGCCACCAACAACCCTTGCGACGGATGTAGCTTCTATTTCCGCTGCGGTTGCAACAGTCCTTGCTTTCTACCAAAAATTACGGACCGGCAATGGGCAACACATTGACCTGGCGATCATGACGGCTGCTGGTGCTACAACCGACTGGTCCTATTCAAACGCTTCAGTCTTGAGAGCAGCCGGACACCCATACAACGAGGTTCGTCAAGGTGGTGGATTCATGTACCCTATTTTCAGATGTCTCGATGGATGGGTAAGAATGGTGATCCTCAGCCCTAGACAATGGGAGTCATTGTGGGATTGGATGGGTAGACCTGAAGCGTTCAGCGACTTGGAGTTTTGGTCTCAAGTTGGGAACAGGATAATGAATGCTGATGTTTTGAATCCAGCATATGAAGAGTTCTTCTCTGACAAAAAAATGTTAGAGATCTGCAGTGAGGGTCAAAATCGAGGAATCGTACTCACACCGCTTTTAAAACCGAGTGAAGTCCTAAATGAACCTCATCTGAGAGACCGTGGCACATTTACTGAAACAGAAGTCTCAAAAGGTGAAACTGCTCTTCTTGCCTCTGGGTTCTTTGAGATTGATGGGACTCGCCATGGATTTTCGCATCCAGCTCCTGATCTCGGTGAACACAATGGTTTCACCTTTACTGGGAAGCGCCTTTTAGGCAACGAGACCGAGTTAGGGGTCGAGCATCCCTTGTCGGGACTTCGTGTTCTTGATTTCGGTATTGGTGGAGTGGGTGTGGAAACGTCACGTTTACTTGGCGAATACGGAGCAGACGTCATCAAGGTTGAAACGAGGACTTACCCTGATTTCATTCGTCTAGTGGCACTGAGTGAGACCTCTCCATCTTTCGCTTCTTCGTCACGGAGCAAACGTAGTTTCGGCTGCAACGTTAAAACTGAAGAAGGTTTGCAGATTGTCCGAAACCTTATAGCTAAATCCGATGTACTCGTAGAGAACAGTGCTACAGGAGTAATGGAATCGCTCGGTTTGGGTTTCGAAGATCTCAAAGAGATCAATCCGAATATTGTGATGATTAGTAGTCAGTTGGTTGGTTCCAGAGGGCCAAATTGCCACTGGACTGGGTACGGCCCGACAACACAGACCTATGGGGGGCTACTTCACCTTTGGGATTATGAAGATGACGATCCTCCAGCTACTAATGGAACTATTTTCCCAGACCACGCTGCAGGCCGTTTATGTGCGTTTGCTGGTATATCTGGCCTTATCGGCCGTCAAGTCTTAGGTGGCTCAACCCATACGGAAGTAGCCCAGGTTGAAGTTGTGATAAATCTCATCGCCGAGAAACATCTCCAGGAAAGTTTATTAGCCGGATCTACTGGCCCTAGAGGGAACCGCCATGAACAACGATCCCCACGTGGGGCTTTCCAATGTGCCGGCGAGGAGCAGTGGGTAGTAATTTCCGTTGAGAAAGACCAACAATGGGCGTCTTTAGTGAAAATCATGGAGGAACCCGACTGGGCGAAAGAAAAAGAATTTGAAACGCTAGGAGGGCGTCTAGGAAATCAAGAAAATCTTGAGGAAAATCTGGCGATCTGGGTTCGCGGAAAGAACCGTGACGAAGTAGTCCACCTACTTCAAGGTGCCGGCGTTCCATGTGGCCCTATGATGATCGGAATGGAAATGCTTGAGGACCCACACCTTGAGTCGAGGGGGTGGACTCTTGAGATAACCCAGCCTGGTGTGGGGTACATGAAATTAGAAGGTCCTGCTTGGGTTAGTGAAGCGATGGGAGGTCCCATAACATTTCCATCTCCAGATTTAGCTGGGAACACACGAGAAATAGCTGAAGGGGTTCTTGGGTTGTCTATTAATGAGATTCGTGATTTGGTTGAACGAGGTGTCCTTGAGGAATAACGGGAATCTGTATGTGACTCCCGAAACTCGAGTATGTATCATTCGATGAGGTGATTGAGGAAGATGTCTGAATCAGAAACAGGGGCGATAGAAACTAGCATCAATGGTGACATTGGAACCTTAACTATCAAAAACCATGAAAACCGTAACGCCATGAATTTGTCTATGTACACGCAGTTTCCAGAAGCCATCAATGGGCTCCTTGACGCGAACGTCCGAGTAATCATTGTGCGAGGTTATGGGGAGGAAGCATTTGGAGCTGGGTCAGATATTTCTGAATTCGATGAATTTAGGACTAGCGAAAATGCCGGTACTTACGACGCTGCTGAGGCTCACGCCCATGCCGCTTTGGAAAATGCTTCCGTTCCAACGGTCGCCATGATTTACGGTGCATGTCGTGGCGGAGGTCTGGCTCTCGCCCTTGCATGTGATCTTCGATTCGCTAGTGAGGAAGCTAGTTTCGCCGCACCACCGGCAAAGCTCGGTATTGCTTTCCCCCATCAAGCGGTGAAAGCACTCACACATGCCGTTGGTGACGCGCATGCCCGATACTTACTCCTCACCGCTAGTACTATCGATTCTACTGAAGCGCACCGGATTGGCTTAATCCACGAAATTAGCGAGAAGTCAGAACTTGAGGGAGCTATTAACTCAGTTACCTCTAAAATTTGTAAACTCGCACCACAGTCACTTACAGCAGCGAAAATCAGCCTGTCGAATCTAAAGGGACAAGCAACCGCGGAGCAAGTACAGAAAGCACTCGATAGCTGTTACAGAAGTAACGACTATCAGGAGGGCATAGTTTCGTTCCTCGAAAAACGCGTACCTGATTTTGGAGGCATGTGACTAAAGAATCTGCTACACCATGGAAAGAGGAGAACTAAGGAGATCTTATGAATGAATACCCCGTTCGGGCTGGAAGCATGCTCTATACGCTCGTCGATCCAAACAAAGGGCACGAGATTGCCTATAACCGCTGGTACGAAAGAGACCATTTTTACGCTGGCTGCCTTATCGGCCCTTGGCTTTTTGCGGGGAAACGTTGGGTAGCAACCCGTGAACTAAAGAATCTTCGTTTCCCTGATGACAGCAACGTCACCGTTCCAGTCGATCGGGGATCCTATCTAGCTACTTATTTCGTTCTCGAAGGGAAGCATGACGAACATTTCAAGTGGGCGGCTGAGCAGGTCTGGGACCTGTACGCAAATGATCGGGGTTTCCCGGAACGCCAACACGCTCACACTGTCATGTTCAACGCCCCCTGGGCTTCCTATCGTGACGAGGAACACGTCCCTATCGAACTCTCCTTTGACCACCCTTATCAGGGGTTGGGAAATGTGTTTCTGGATCGTTCCGAAGGAACTAGCGACGAAGAATTGCGTCGCTTTCTTGAAACTTCAGCTCTACCATCGCTCCTATATTCAGGGTCTCCAGTAGCTTCTTGCGTGAATTGGAAGCCGATTCCCCGGAATGACGAGATTGACGGAAATGCCCCCATGGATCTGGGGTCTCCCACAGGCAACGAAGAACGTACCAATCAAATGTTCTTCCTCGAGGACGACCCACGTGATGTATGGAATTTGTTTGTAGAGTATGGAAATCAAATCAACGAATCAGGTCTCGCGACTGTCTCTCTAGCGGCGCCTTTCATCCCTACTGTCGTTGGAACAGACATCTACACGGACCAGCTCTGGTAGAAAGATTCTCCATCTTCAGGTCTTGTGATCTTCCCACCAGACATCAAGTTTCTCTTCAGTTCTCTTTCTGTCCAAATCTGGATTACTTCGTTTTAGTTCCAATAGAAATTCTAAAGCCCGCCCTATCAATGGCCCTGGCTCTACAGAGAAACGCTCCATAATTTCCTCTCCATCTATAAGAGGGCGCTCAGCGGACTTCCGATCTTCTTCCGCTAACTCACCGATACGGCGCTCCAAATCATCGACATGGTGACGCAGTTCAATATGAATTCGCTCATGGCGCGAAGTGCAATCAGATCGGACCAAGTCATTGAGTTTCCCCAAGAGGTGCCCAGCATCTCGTGCATACCTACGAACAGCAGAATCACCCCACCCTTCTGCATACCCTTTAAATCTTCCCGATAAGCGGACCAACTCAGAAACGTCTCGGATAATTTCTTCCGGATATTCGAGTTGACAGAGTCGTTTTCTAGTTATTTTTGCCCCAACAGCTTCGTGATGGCGAAAGGTAACTCCCCCGTTCTGAATTCTGCGCGTCGCGGGCTTCCCAATATCATGGAAGAGTGCAGCCAGTCGAAGAACTAGGTCCGGGCTCGTCTTCGATATCACTGCAATAGTATGCGAAAGGACTTCCTTATGTCGATGAATTGGGTCCTGTTCAAGCCGAAGAGCTGGAAGTTCTGGCACAATATCATCCGCCAACCCACTGTCCACAAAGTCCCAAAGCGCACTGGTCACATCACCGTCCATAAGGACAGTATTGAGTGTCTCCCGCTGGTCTTTAACGCTAAGTTCCATGCCTATGGCAGAGAAGGATGTTACTTCTCTTCCTTAAATATTACGTGCTTTCGTGCTATAGGATCATACTTGCGTAACTCAATACGGTCTCTGGTATTGACTTTATTTTTATTCGTCACATACGTGTACCCAGTACCGGCAGTTGATTTGAGTTTGATGACGGGCCTCTTATCGCTTCCTGCAGGCATTTAAACCTTCTCTCCTCGTCGTCGCATATCAGCGAGGACGCTTTCAATCCCATTCTTGTTTATCGTCTTTATTCCCTTTGCACTAACAGTAAGTGTTACCCATCGTTTTTCGCTAGGAATCCAAAACCTTTTAACATGAACATTGGGATTCCAACGGCGGCGGGTTTTCCTATGCGAATGGGAAACATTGTTTCCGAAAGCTGGTTTCCGTCCTGTTACTTGGCAAATCCTTGACATGGGTAGATTCTAACAATCCTATGAATGTTCCCCTACCCCCCAAGAATCTTTCTGACAGAGGCGACAATAGAAACATATGTGAGGAATGTACAGTTAACGTGAAGCCACTAAGGATTTTTAGAGATGAATCTAAAACTAGGTTACCCTCCCAAGCCAGGTCTCCTAATACGGATAATACTATGCGGTGCCCTATTAGCACCGGTCGCCTTAGCTGTAGATATCAGAACCGCGCCAGATGTTTCTGCTGACCCTGGTGTTACATCGGACGCATCATGGATGCCATTCATTGGTGAATACGAAATTTGGTGTAGTTTAGCCACCGGTGGCACAGGTCCATGTGGCAACCATCATTCAACATGGGGAATTGACTTCGAACTTCCATTTAACCATCCAGCCTATTCCGCCGGGGCTGGAACGGTTAAGCAAATATACGACGGATGTGGCCCTTCGGCGGGTTCAGGATATTGCAACGGCGGTGCAGGAAACTGGATCTCGATCGACCACGGTTCCCATTGGGCTAGATACATTCATCTCGCTTACATCAATTCGACTTTAGAAGTTGGTGACTGGGTTGAAATAGGTGACCTTGTTGGATACGCAGGCTGTTCAGGCTGTGTATATTCAGACTCGCACCTTCATTATGACGAAACTCTGCCACAAAACCTTCCTGTTTCACGAGTCAACTTTGGACAGATTTTTGCTTGTCATGGCACGACAAAGGTTACGTACCCTGATCACCTAGGCACAGCAGATTGGCAGCAAGTCCCATATGGTTCCCTCATAAGGAACGACGGATACAGCTGCGTTGATACTTCTTCACCAGGAGACCCTTCGATGCCGGATACGAATCAGATTGATCAGGATACTCCCGGGTTTTTGTCTGCGGGTTGGATTGGTGCT
>CAJWET010000023.1 GCA_913031515.1 uncultured Acidimicrobiaceae bacterium
CAAGAAGTTGATGGTAATACTAAACTAAATTTATTTTTAGCTCCTGGAGGTGGAAATGCAATTCATTTTCAAGAAATCATTGATTAGTTTAATGACAACTTTTCTGAAATTTTTGAATTGATATCATCGCCCCATTCGACGATGACGTCTTCGACTTTGGACCAAATAGTTTCGACTTCTATCCCGCTGTACTTTGAAATGCCTGAGCCGGAAAAGAATTGTATTGACTGCCCCTCAAACCATGCCCTGGTTAAATGGGGGAGTAGTTCATCAAATTGGTGCCGAATCTTTGAGCCGAGGGCACCAACCTGCAGGGGTTCCTTTTGCCAAGACTGGAAGGTATTATTCCCCCATATAAATTCGATATCCGTTACATTCCCATCTTTGAATTTCGGAAGATGGATTGCAATACCACGTGGAAGGTCGATTACATACCGAGCCATTGCTTCTATCAGATGGTCGAGCTCAGGGTTTTGCGCCATGAATGTAGTCTATAAAAAATATCAATGACTGAACAGAAAGGGTAGCTTCACTCCATGAGCTACGACTTAAAAGTTTAATAGGAGGGAAGGAAGAGGTTGAGACGTAAAAAGTGCTTTGCATATAAAAAGGTGCTTTGCATATAAGTAATCTGGCTAGGCAACGCTGTATTTTAGATAGATGTCCACACCTAAATAGCGAGTACTCGCAAAGGTGACTAAATCAGAATATCGATCGCCCAGATGATCAGCATCACCGTAAGTATTGCGAAAATGCCAAAAACAGCTGGGAGTAAGAACATCCTCGTAAAACTAAGGCCTCTGGCTTTACGCTTGGCTTTGGGCCAGAGTTCCGTGTACTTCCATGAGGAATCTAACGGTCGCGCTGTCTTCGTGCCTTCGTTGACGGCTCTATCTCCTATCTGACTCATAACTACAGTGTACTCATAGAGTTGAATGCTCCCAAAATCCTTCAAAAGACCTGTAGAAAGCGGGTAATTGCTTGAATGGTTTGATAAAAACCCATAACGTAAGGTTGTAGCTGGGAATGAGACTTTCACGTAACTAAAGTGATTGCCGCAATTTGTAAAGCAAGGGCATGAAAGAAGGAAAGCTTGATTGGAGTACCTATTTGGGGTTGGGCCATCATCGGTTTCGGAGGAGCCGGAATCGCTATAGGTGCTTTTATCCTGCGGAATCATCTCGTAACGCTGGTTCGCTATGGTATCGCCGCAGGAGACCCTTCACGTTGGTGGTGGTCATTCTTCAAACACCCTAAAGATGAAGAAGAAACCGCCGATCAACAGTACATTGCAACGCTTCTGGAAGACCTCGAAAGCAAAGAAATTCCGTGACGAAAAACAAGGCAACCCTACCAAATCTAAGAAATGGTCAGGAATATGGGACCTGAGTCCTATGGACTCGTAGTTTCAGTGGTGTATGTTACGACGAAAGAAAGAGAGAAACACCACTAATGGATACCCCTACAAGCAGACAAGAAATAATCCATAAATTGACATCATACACTGCGTCGTTCGCAATGCTTTGGGAAGTTTTTTATGAAGCCGGACATCCTATAACACTCGACGCTGATAAAGCAGAAATGATGCACGAAACCATTCAAGAGATGCGCGCTTTGCTCGCTTCCTTCCCTTCGGCTAAATAATGAAAAAAAATATTATTCTCATCGTCGATGATGACCCCGGTGTTCGGAAAATATCAGAACTCTGGCTGAGCACTTACTTCCCTGAGAATGAAGTCCGCTTAGCATCTGGAGTTGAGGAAGCAATGGAAGTCCTAGGAGAACATTCTGTGCATGCTGTTATTTCTGATTGGGCGATGCCAGAACAAGGCGATGGAGTTGACCTCGCAAGGAAACTCAAAAATTGTGGTTTCGACCTAGACCAGTTCCTACTCACCAGCGGAGAAGTCACAGTTGGGGAACTCCCTAATGAACCCCGAATCCATTTTGTGCCCAAAGGGGACCTCGAGGGTTTAAAAACATGGTGCGCCGACCATATCGAACCCTATCCACACGTGCGTCACAAAGATAGCGAAATGCGAACCCTTCTTATCGTTGATGATGACGAACTGGTCAGAGAAACATTCCTCACTTGGGTATCGCATACTTTTCCAACGCTCGAAGTAGAAGTAGCAGCAACCTTGGAGCAGGTCGCCCAATCTAGTCGAAATGTTCCCAGCCCTGTTGCTGTGATTACGGACTACGACCTCGGTGACTTTGATGCTATGGACGTTTGGGAAGTGTATAGAGATCACTGGGGGCAAGAGAAAGCGAATGAAGACATTGTCGTAGTTTCAGGTTTGGAACGTGAAGATATAGGAGCTATGGCATTTATAGGTAAAGGCAACCTTCAAACTATTTCTGTATGGATTGAGGAAAGGTTCTATTAAGGTAAAAGAGGGGTGCCCGAAGCGGCGGAGTTGGTCGATGATGTAGTATCCCCAGATGAGAAAATTCTTTGAAGGTAATGAGAATGCATCGTCCTAATCTGCTGTTATTTACGCCGGATCAACTTCGAAACAAGCAACAGGAGAAAGATGTCTGATCCAGTTCTTGATGCGCTTAGTTCAGTAGGTGCCGATTATGAGGTCATAGAATGCGACCCTGAACTTGCTGATACAGCCGCATTTTGTGAGCACTACGGCTACAAGTTAGAGGAGTCAGCGAACGCGATCATGGTAGTCGGGAAAGGGGAGCCACGAACATATGCAATGTGTGTAGTTCTCGCCTCGACTCGTATTGATGTCAACAAATCCGTCCGGAAAAAAATGGGAACTAAAAAAGCGTCATTCGCCACTGCGGAAGAAGCAACCGAAATGACAGGCATGACAAAGGGTGGAATCACCCCATTTGGACTACCGCACAACCTTCCTTTGTGGGTAGACAATCGAGTTATGGACTGCCAGAACATTATTGTTGGAGGTGGATCCAGAGATCGAAAAATTTACCTCCCACCAAAAGCCCTTATAGCACTTCCAAACACAGAAATTGTCGAAGGGCTCGCTCGGGATTCATAATGTAGCACATGGCGGAGGCTACAAAACAGGATGAACGGTAAGAGCTGACTGCCTAAAGGCCGAAGAGGACGATCCTATTCCGAAACTTGTTGACCGATTCTTAGCCCTGAACAAGATCAGATATGGTTTTGTGAAAATGGCGAAGCCGAATTTCTTGGTCTGATAGCCAAAGCCCCGGATAGGCTTCGCTGTTCATTCCTGCCTGTACAGAAGCAAGATTGGATGCATCCTGATCAATGACCAAACCGAGAGATCTGGTGCTTCCTTCAGGCCGGAAATCGTGTTTAGGTAGTTCAGGCCATTCTTCACCTTCGGGTATTAGGTCAAACATCCAAATGTCGAATAGGCACTTGTTTGGATCACTCGGATGCGGCCGATGCCGGTATATCATCAAATCATCAGAATGTGTATTGAACGTCACGCCAGGGAAAACTAAGTAGTTGTAATCATCTGTCAACTGATCATCATGTAGCTCTGAAAAATCTTTCCCCTGCTCCGCTTGTGTAGAGCGCTTATGTTGTTGCACTGCTTCACGAATCCCATTCACTGGCCCCTCATAAGATGCCGGATCCATACCAGCATTCGATAGTAAGGATTTCAAGGGTGGTGGGATTTCACCAACCGATTCAACGCGTGGACTTAGCATCCCAAATGCAATGAGGTAACGACTGTGCTTATCGTACAGGTCAATCTGGATGTCGATGTCGTCTAAGTACCATCTCAACTGAGGATGCGTGGTGGCGGTGTGGTAGGCCTCTGCGAACGCGTCAACTGCCGTTTTCCAATTGCAATTCCATTCCGCTGTGACCCATCGGGTCATCGCCATGCGCTCAAAATGATACGGTTCTAAATGTCCGAGGAGATCGCCGAGGTAGTCTTCTAGGGGCTCAACCTCTGTATTTAGACTAAACCAGACGAAACTCACCCAGATGTCGCATGGAAGTTCAACCAGCCCGCTACAGGGAGGTTTCCCTTGCTGGAATGTCTCCAAATCAGGGATATCAACGAAAGTTCCGTCGGGGCCATATTCCCAGCCATGGTAACTACACACAAAACTTTCAGCATGCCATAACCCTTCATCGGCTAATCGGTTACCTCGATGCATGCAGACGTTATGGAATGCTTTTATTTCGTTGTTTCTTTGCCGAACTAAAAGAACCGATTCTCGCCCTACGTTTGTGCAGATGAAATCACCGGGCTCTGGAATCTGATCTTGACGACACCCCAACAACCAGGTTTTCGTCCATATGTGGTCCCATTCGAGTTGCATGAACTCCTCAGAGGTATACCTTTCCTTAGGGATAATCTCTGTACCAAGGTCCATATCGGGAGCTTTTGCTAAAGGTGTACCACCAGGGTGCTTTTCTGGATCGCTTCGTTTAACAGTTTGTTTGCGGATGATGTCCATACTTTTGTCCGATTAGAATTGAACGCGTTTTGTAAAACCGCCATCAACCATCATGTTGGTACCCGATACCCAACTCGCAGCAGGACTAGAAATAAACACTATGCAATTAGCGACTTCTTCGGGAGTTCCGAGACGGCCTTCAGGATGATCACGTTCTATTTTTGAGAACCATTTTGTCATTGTGTCCTTCAACATTTCCCATGAACCGCCTTCAAAGTAGATAGGTCCAGGAGAAACACAATTGACTCGGATCTTATCTTTTCCTACATCTTGTGAAAGTTGCTTTGCGTAGACCAGCAAGGAACCTTTCATGGCGTTGTATGCCTGCGGCCCTCCGAAAGTTTCAACAGCGGCAGATGTTGTTATAAAGGTAATTGCGCCTCCACCGCCTTCTTGCATATGTGGAATAACAACCTCACAGCCGCGTACCGTTGACAGTACGTCAACTTCAAAGTTCTTCCACCAATTCCGCTCACTGTCAGCTCCACCGCCGGCACTCACACCGGGAATAAAAATATCTACACCACCCATTTGTTCGACCATTTCCTCTATCCACGATTCGTAGTCTTCTTTATCTAACACGTCACATGCCCGTCCGATCGCCTCACCGCGACCGCCGGAAAGCTCTCGCAAGGTTCTAGCCACTGAGTCTTCGGATCGTGAACAGATAGCGACATTACAGCCTTCGTCAATCAATTGGTCAACGACACGTCGCATAATGCCCTTTGTCGATGCTGGGACGATGGCTCGTAATCCATTCAGTTTCAGTTCCATTAAGAATCCCCCTTCTTATTTATAGAAATATGTACTTAACAATATCGGAAGTAGCGCTCAATTCGGTTATAGAGATATCGCCACTCATCCAACAACCAAGGTTTTGCTATTAAAGATTTTGTGCACTTTAATAGGCCGAATAGTGAAAGGGAACGGATGAGGCCTCTACCAAAATCACCAAACGAGATAACAACGGAATGGATGACAGCAGTTTTGCATAACAGCGGATCACTTCCTACTTCTGCCGAAGTTAAAGAACTGACTCACACCCAACTTGGAGAAGGAGCAGGAATGTTGAGTGAACTTGCACTGCTTTCGCTCACTTACAGCGGTGACCATCAGGACGCTCCAGCTTCTGTCGTGGCGAAGTTCCCAACATTAAACGAGGTCAATCGTGATATTGCCATAAATTTCAAGGTCTACCAGCGTGAAGTTCGAAGCTATCAGGAGATCGTCCCTAAAAGCCTTGCGGCAAGCCCCAAAGTACACCTTGCAGACATTGAAGGAGACGTTGACTTTGTGATTATCCTTGAAGATCTTTCCGACTATCAAGTGGGCGACCAGGTCGAAGGAGCGACATTTGAAGAATCAGGTCTCGCCCTCGAAGAGTTGGCCAAGCTACATGGAACATTTTGGGGGAAAGTCGACTCTGAAGAATTCGATTGGATGCCTCGCTTTTCCAATTCATGGAATGCCACCAACATGCTTGAAGGCTCGCAAGCCAGCTGGGAGCTCGCATATGAAAATTTCGATGAACACATGCCTCAATGGATACATGACATCAAGGACGATTACTTCAAGACACTCCCTGCGCTTCAAAAGCATCTAGATACGGAACCAATTACCACCCTTCATGGAGACTTCCGGTTAGATAACTTGTTCTTTGGGAAGAAACCTCACCATCATAAAATGACTTTCATCGACTGGCAGGGTCCGGTAAGGGGACGCGGGCCTGTGGAAATAGCGTTCCTACTCGCTCAAAGTACAAAAACAGAAGTCCGACGTGCCCACGAAAAAGAACTCATCAAGCGATACCTTGATGCGTTGGAGGCACAGGGGGTATCGGGATATTCATTTGACGAAGCTTGGGAAGATTACCGCATAGCGGTGCTGTACCAGTGGTGTTTTGTCACCCTCGTTGCTGGATCTATGGACCAGACGAATGACCGAGGCAATGCTTGGATGACTGAAATGGTGAAACGTAACGTTGCCGCTATAGAAGATCTCAATTGCCTAGATTTTCTATAACCGGTTTTGTTACTCTATGTGTCCGTTACATACATCACCGAAATGGCAAAGCGCAATATTACAACAATTGAAAATTTACATTGTATAGATCTCTGATAGTTGTCTTTCATGAAAAATTTAACTCTTTGACTGATTTTCGTCTTACTCCAATCAATTGGTAGTGTGGCAACATATGAAACGAGGGACATGAAATGAGCGTGAATCTTCCGGGACGGCTGGGCAATGAGAACATGGACATTAAAGATGACCCAAGGGCGGACCCTCGGATGGTTGCCGCTATGGGCCTAATCGGCCTTGATGTCGCCCCAGAAGAGGTTCCAGTAAGCCCCTCTTCACCATTGGAAGAGATCCTTGCATTCTGCATTGAGTCTGAAGCTGGCTTTAATGAGCTAGGAGCGGCTCTTACTGGGGCAACTCCACCTGCAGAAAACGTCATGTCGTATACGGAGGTGATCCAAGGCGTTGACGGCAATGACATTAATCTCTACATTCACAAACCGACAGACCTCGAAGGTCCAGTCCCAGGGATAGTTCATACTCATGGAGGCGGGATGGTGATGCTGCAGGCCTCAAATGTCGGATACCAGAGATGGCGTAACGAACTCGCCGCCACTGGCTTGATCGTCATCGGCGTAGAATTTCGAAATGGAGCTGGAGTACTAGGCCCACATCCATTTCCCGCTGGTTTAAATGACTGTGTATCTGCAGCACAGTGGGCTATAGCGAACTCTGAATCACTCGGCATTTCCAAAGTTGTCATCTCGGGTGAATCCGGAGGAGGAAACCTATCCATAGCAACCGCTTTAAAGGCGAAAGAGGAAGGATGGATTGGCGATATCGCCGGCGTGTACTCGCAATGCCCTTATATCTCGAACCTCTATCATGACCCGCCACCAGAACTGCTGTCACTCGTTGAAAACGACAATTACCTGCTCAACGTCGGACAGCAGATGGCTACTATTGCAATCCCATACGACCCTGATGGCAGCAATGCTACGAATCCGCTGGCATGGCCGTACCATGCCGAAATTACTGACCTTGAGGGACTTCCCCCATTTGTTATCTCGGTGAACGAACTTGACCCTCTCCGAGATGAAGGACTCGCCTTCTACCGGAAGCTTGTTAGGGCAGGGGTCAGCGTTGTAAGTCGAACGGTGAATGGTACTTGCCATGCAGGAGACTGCCTGTTTTTGGACGCTATGCCTGATGTATACAGGGCGACCCTACGGGATATCAAAGGTTTTGCAGAATCGGTTTAGCCAGCGTTGCCCACAATTTAGGCAACAGCACAAGTCATATCTTCACCGCAACACAATGGTGATTTGATCTTCCCATGGTCATTCGGACACTTTGATACCTGCACAGTTGAACCATCATCTCGGGTAAGGACATCATTCTCCAATGGGGCTCCGCATGCTCCACAGGAAGCATTTACTGTCATTCCGCACGAAGAACATTCATAAGTAGGCATTTAGTTATCCAATCAATAGTGGTAAGGGAAAATATAGTTGGTTTCAGTGTAAATGAAGTGAATCACTATCAGGGTTAACTAACTACCAAATGTTATAGTTTCTGCATCGAAAGATGATGATGGGTAGAGAAGGTCAAATGTCTAAGAGATATGGGACACACGAAAACGAAGCAGAGATAGAACGTGAACGACTTGGAATGCTCGCAGCTGTTCGAGATCCCAGAACTTTCGCTGCCTTAGAGAAAGTAGGTGTCGCACCAGGCATGCGGGTTCTAGAAGTAGGCGCGGGGTCGGGTAGTGTAAGCGCTTGGTTGTCGGGCAAAGTTGGATCTGAGGGGAAAGTACTCTCGATTGATATTGACCTACAATTTCATGCCCATATGCCAGATAACGTCATTGTTCAAGAACTCGATATAGAAAACGACCCCCTCCCTATAGAGGAATTCGATATTGTGCATGCCCGAGCTGTTCTACAGCATGTCCCAAGTCGCGAGGAGGTCATGCCGAAACTTATCAGCGCATTGAAACCGGGAGGGTGGCTAGTACTCGAAGAAGGGCAATTTCTCGGATTTAGCGAGCAAGGATTATCTGAACCCTACAGAACTGTTCATAAGGTTATTTCTTCAGGGAGTCAGGATGAATGGCGCGACCCAAATTTCGGGCTACAAATTCTCGATAGGATGCGAGCCAGCGGGCTAACCGAACTTGATGTTATCGGAGATGTATGGGCTATGCGCCCTGGAGAACCAAGTGGAGAATGGTGGTTCCTTGCTCTTGAAAGGGCAATACCTAGATTGGTTGAAGCTGGGATCATGGATAAAAGCGATGAAGATATCGTTCTAAACCAAGTAAGAGAACCCGGATTTGTTATGTTGAGCCCAGTGTCGATGATCACATTTGGTCGCAAACCCAATAGTTGAAAGATCTAAGAGGCGAGAAAGATCAGATATTTTTTAAGATCGTTTATCTGATCTTCTTGATAAAGTCGCCCAGAGGGTCCGGTAATTGGGCCATATTAGCCCGTCGGTAAGGTATCCGTCTTCGGCAAGAGCTTTATGGAGCTGTGGAAGGTTCCGAAATGGGACGGACATATCAACATGGTGAGCGATATGGTATCCGACCCCCAATGGTGCAATAAGCGTACGCGCTGGAAATGTTTGTTTTACATGGTGGGTGGTTTGGCGACGATCAGGAGATCTCGTCATCCCACCATGTTCAGCGATTGCTCGTAAACGATTGAGCACTTGGTAGACGAATGCCCATGGGGCGACCCAGAGAAGAAGAAACAGCCATGGATACCCTGTCATTGCAAAGATGGTAAAGATCCCTCCTTGTCCAAGGAGAAATCTTAGTGTCAACAAACGGTGGCGAGGTTCACGTAATCTCTGGAATCGGGGTCTGACGATACGAAAGGCGGATACGCCTGTTGAGTCCCGAACGAGCTTACGACGCATTGAAGCTCGAGTTATGGGGTACAGACTGTAAAGGAGGAAGTCAGGTTCTTTTGGCCCGAACTCGTCACGGTGGTGGTTGATGTGGCCAATACGGTATCCGTGGCTTCCTGTACCAAATGTGAGGAGGCCTATGAGGTTGATTCCGACAATGTCATTAATACCCTTATTTGAGAACAAGGTTCTATGAGCTGCTTCATGGTGCAAGATAAAGAGCCGGTTCTGGCAAATCGCCATGACAGGTATGGCTGCTATCCATACAGCGATGTGATTGATAACTACTGCCCCCCAGACCAAAACACATGGAAGGAAGAGAGCTGTCATGACCGTTCCGCAGTTCCGCAAGTTTGGGATTTTACGGAGGGCGTCGCGAAAAGCGCCTTTGGGTCGACCATTGGAGTGGAGTCGATCACTTCCTGAGAAGGGTGAAGGGTCTGTGACCATGCCCCCAGTCATGGATGCAAGTAGTGCATTGTGATCGGATAGCTCAACCATGTCCCGATACTAGTTCATAAATAAAAGAGAGCAGGATTGCCTTTCGAACCTTGATTCCCTGTCTATTTTCTTACATACAAAATGGCGTCAGGAGGAGACAGAAAATAAGTTCTTTTTTCAGTTTTTGTGATAGCTTAAAACGACTGGGGCGCATAGCTCAGTTGGCTAGAGCACCTCGTTTACACCGAGGGGGTCAGGGGTTCGAGTCCCTTTGCGCCCACTGAAGAAGAGGAGTGATACCATGACCGACACCGCCGACACGACCGTCCCAGACTTTTTTGATGCTTCCATCCGCACACCGGAAATGGAAATGGCCGAACTCGGAGTTGACGTTCCGGCAGCGGCCGACCTTGACATCGCTGAGATCAATCCGCCAAACCCCCACTTGTTCAGGGAAGACCGTTGGCAGGAGCACTTCGCCCGCCTTCGGGCCGAGGATCCGGTGCACTTCAACGAACTCGAGACGGCCGGGCGGTACTGGTCGATTACCAAGTACGACGATGTCCGGGCCGTCGACGGTGACTGGGAGACATACTCGTCGGCGAAGGGCATCAGTCTGGGCTTGAAAGAGATCGCCACTTCCGAGGAAATGGAACAACCAGGGATACAGACCTTCATCGCGATGGACCCGCCGACCCACACCGATCAACGCAAGACGGTGCGAGGCGTGTCGGCACCGAGCAATTTGCGCAACATTGAGCCGATGATCCGCGAACGCACCGCCGCCCTGCTCGACTCCCTGCCCGAGGGGGAGACATTCGACTGGGTCGACGTCGTCTCGATCGAACTCACCACTCTGATGCTGGCGACCCTGTTCGACTTCCCGATGGACGATCGCCGCAAGCTTACTCGCTGGTCCGATATCGTCTTCGCGATTCCCGAGCCGGGCGGCGTGGTCGAGACCCAACAACAGAAGCTCGATGAACTCATGGAATGCGTTCAGTATTTCGAAGAACTGTTCGAAGAGCGCCGCCAGAACCCGGGATTTGATCTCGTCTCGATGCTCGCCCACGGCGAAGCCACCAAGGACATGTCCGCGTTCGACCAGCTCGGCAACCTGCTGTTGTTGATCGTCGGCGGCAACGACACCACCCGCAATACGATGACCGGCAGCGTCTACGGGCTCAATAAATTCCCCGACCAGTACGACAAGCTCCTTGCCGATCCAGGCCTCATCCCGAAGTTCGTACCTGAAGTGATCCGCTGGCAGACCCCGCTTGCGTACATGCGCCGTACCGCCACTCGCGACACCGAACTTTGCGGCAAGCAGATCAAGAAGTACGACCAGCTGCTCATGTGGTACATCTCCGCCAATCAGGACGAAGATGTCTTCGAGAAAGCGCACGTGCTCGACATCGAACGCCACAACGCCGACCGACAGCTCTCGTTCGGGTACGGCATTCACTTCTGCATGGGCAGCCGGGTCGCCGAGCTTCAGCTACGGGTGGTGTGGGAGGAGATCCTACAACGCTTCACCCGCATCGAGATACAGGACGAACCCGAGCGGATCTTCTCGAGCTTCGTCCACGGCTACTCGAAGCTGCCGGTCACGGTTACCCGCCGCTGACCGGCCCTGCATCTCGGAGGATTCTCATTCTAGGTACACGGCTCTCTTTGAGAGCTTGAAACGACTGAGCTATGAGTCCTAAGGCCCTCATCGAATCCTCGAAAAGGGCAGAATCTAAACTTCTACGGCATCGAGTAAAGTTTGATGGAGAGTTTTGTTTCCTGCTGCTACTAGCTGGATTCGAGAAGATGGAGTAGCCCGAAGGGAATTCAAGAGAAGCTCTTGACCAAATATGTCGGTGATGGTTACTCCCGCTTCATAACAGATAAGAGCTGCACCCGAATAATCCCAAAGTGCTAGACCTGAACTGAAATCAACGAAACCGTCAAAAGACCCATCTGCGACTCCGCACAAGTCAAGTGCGGCAGACCCCAAAGATCGGTATTGCTTCCAACCGATATATTTCGAAGGGAGTCCATTGAAAACCAAAATCGAATCTTCCAAGGCGCTCTTCCCAGACGGTTTGATTGGTACGCCATCGCATTCTGCACCCAAACCTCGTGCGGCTACATAAGTGACTCCGGTAGCTTGGTTGCAAACCAACGCGGCGAGCAGCCCTTCGGAATCAATGGCGCTAAGACTAGTCGCGAACCATGGAATCCCTAGAGAAGCATTCGTTGACCCATCAATAGGGTCAACGATCGCAACGATAGGACGATCTAAGCCTTCATTGCCGGACTCTTCACTTATGACACCTAAACCCGCATCCAAAAGAAGAGGAACAGCAATCTCATCAGCAACCACATCATGAAAATACTGTCCAGGATGCCCTCCCGAGAAGCCCCAGTCATCAAGGTCATCCAAACCAGAGCGTATTTCACCGGCGATACCCCGAAAAAGCTCAACTACAGCATCTACATCCATACTCACAGATTACCGCCCTAAAATTTCAGAACAGCAAACCGCAAGCCATGAAACAAAATAGTTTTACTCCGGCAGCTTTCATCAGGAAAAGATCTATGATTGAGAGGTGCCCAGTAGACGAGAACAAATCAGAATGTCCGAAGAGGAACAACACCAGTTCATCGCGATGCAAGAAAGCCTCCAGGTTGCAACGATTAACCGTGATGGGACCCCTCACCTTTCCACACTTTGGTTCGACGTAGTTGAGGGAGACATCGTTTTCGAAACATTCACGAAATCTCAAAAAATCAAGAACCTAGAACGTGATCCCCGTATCAGTTGTCTTTTGGAAGATGGCCTTGTCTATGAAGAACTCCGCGGTATACAAATCAACGGGACCGCTGAACTTCACTCGGACCCCGAAACAGTTCACTATTATGCTCGCGGCGTCATGGCAAGAAATAACCCAGAAATTCCTAAGGAAATGCTTGATACTGCGGCAGAATCTATGTCAACGAAACGCACTGCTGTTGTCGTGAAAGCTGAACATGTGGCCACATGGGACCACACAAAACTAGGAGGAACTTACTAACACAACGCTTAGTGACCCCCTCCAGCACCCGAGAAGCGCTACTTTTGAATACATATGAGACGATTCAGCGCCCTTTTCCGTCTAGCTATCGTTTTGTCTTTAACCGGTTTCGTTGTAGGTATTGTCAGTATCCTTGGTGCCCCTCATGTTGGAGATATAGCAACTTCGGGGGAGTGGTCACATAGTCCAGTGGGACTTGCAAGTACCGGTACTCGTTCTCTGGTCTACGATCGTAATGGAGAACTTATGGCGACTTTCTTTGATGAGAATCGATCTCCAATTCTTCTTGACCAAATTCCAGTTGAAGTCCAACAAGCAATACTAGCTATAGAAGATGCAAATTTTTACGCCCACCAAGGTGTAGATCTAAAAGCGACCGGCAGAGCCCTAATCGAGAACGTTGATGCTGGAGGGATAAGCCAAGGTGGATCAACCATCACTCAACAATTAATAAAGAACCTCGTCCTGAGTTCTGAGCAGACAGTCGAACGAAAAGTTCAAGAAGCAGCCCTAGCTGTTCGACTCGAAGATCAGCTTACCAAAGACGAAATCTATGAAATCTACCTCAATACTGTTTTCTTCGGAAGCACGGCTTATGGTGTGAAAGCGGCTGCAGAGGTTTACTTCGGCCTAGACCTCGCGAACAAATCCCCAGAAGAGATTACTGAAGCACTTGATGAAGGACTCGGTTGGCCCGAAGCGGCCTTGTTGGCATCACTTATCAGTAATCCAAGTGTCAATGACCCAACCGTGAACCCCCAAATTGCGAAATACCAGCGAAGTATCGTTCTTGACCGTCTAGCCGAACTTGGATTTTTCACTGAAGCTGAAGCCCAAGAGTACGCTCAGGATCCACTGCCAACCCAGAGAAACCAGCCGTCACTTCCATCGGCAGATGACTTCTTCGTAGCAGAAGTCAGACGCATACTACTTGAGGATCCCACCTACCTTGGGGGAGGTTTGGAGTCACGGCTTGAAGATCTCCTAGGAATTAACGGAGGGATACGTGTATACACCACATTTGATCCAACGGTACAAAATATGGCGATGGAAGCCCGAGATGAAGTCCTTAAAGTCCGGTGGCAGGTTGACCCTACATTTACGATCGGCGTAGCCTCGGTCGAACCAGATACCGGAGCAGTCCGTGCAATGATCGGAGGGGAAAGCTTTGACACGGAAAGCCAATTTAACCTTGCAACACAAGGACGTCGTCAACCTGGTTCATCATTTAAGACATTCGTCCTCACAGCAGCCTTACGTAGAGGGATTCAAACAGATGACAAAGTCAACGGAGAAGGCCCCTGTGAATTTCCTGAAGAAACTGAGCCAGATGGAATTTATGAGGCAAATAATTTCGCAAATGATGAAGGAGAAATAGCTGAAATACGGGATCTTGCACTGAAATCATCGAACTGTGGATTTTTGAAACTAGGACAAATCGTCGGAATTATAAATGTTATAGATACAGCGAAACTTCTCGGGATCAAAAGCGAACTAGACCCAGTGATTTCGCTACCGCTAGGAGTTGAGGAAGTTAGCCCAATGGAGATGGCGACAGCTTATGCGACATTGGCTACAGGTGGTCTCCAGCGAGAACCGTATTTCATTGAAAGGATTGAGCGGTTAGATGGTGAGGAATGGATTTCAATCTATGACCATGTCGATGACGGTAGATTTCTACCAGAAAGGGTCATAACTGAAAATGTCGCGTGCTGGACCACCGAGGTTCTTCGGGTGAATATGTTGGCCGGAACGGGCACACGAGCTGGAAGTCAGATGGGTTCACAGCAGGCAGCTGGGAAAACGGGAACAACGGAAAATTTCGAAGATGCTTGGTTTGTAGGGTACACACCGTACCTTTCGACAGCAGTGTGGATGGGGAATCCCGATGAGAAAATTACAATGCGCGGTATTCAACCGTTTGGCAATGTGACCGGAGGTTCTTTCCCCGCCGTAGCATGGGGTCTCTTTAATGCAAAATACCATGAGGATTTACCTGATAGATCATTCCCATATTGCCCTCGCTTCGCCCAAGAAGGTGAATATTTGCGGACAGAAGATGACCCAGAAAAGGGGACAGATCCATGCCCCGACCAAGTGGCTTTAGATTATTTCAGCGATGAGGAAATTGATGCTTGTGAAGATGAAGTTCCAGAAGATTTTGAGGAATGCGAGTACGAATACGATTATCTCGATGATGACGCCGTAAGAGTGATCGTATACTGCGGAGATCCACCGCCAGAGGAGGAGGAAGAGGATCCAGATGAAGGGGAGGAAGAGGATCCAGATGAAGGGGAGGAAGAGGATCCAGATGAAGGGGAGGAA
>CAJWET010000024.1 GCA_913031515.1 uncultured Acidimicrobiaceae bacterium
TACAACCAAAGAAATAAAAAGATACCGATCTAGATATCTAATTGCCGGCTAGCTAAATCACGCAGAATTTCTTCGCTTCCTCCGCCGATGGCCTGTACGCGTACTTCTCGGTACAAACGCTCGGTTACTGAGCCCTTGAGGTAGCTGGCACCCCCGAGGATTTGCGCGGCCTCTCGGGCACAGAATTCAAAGGTTGTGGTTGCCTGCACTTTCAATTCCGCGATTTCAGCTACAGGGTTATCATCCTGATTCAGTCTCCATGCAAGTAACTCGCACCATGCTTGCGCAGCATTAATTTGTCTATCCATTTCGATGAACTTGTGGCGGATGACTTGATGATCTGCAAGCCGTTTCCCAAAAGTTTCACGATCTCGTGACCATTCCAGCGCCTCATCATAACAAGCTCGAGAATATGCGATCGATTGTGCAGCCATATCGATACGCTCAGCGTTGAAATTATTCACAATCGCGGAAAAACCTGTCCCCTCTTCCCCAATCAAGTTTGATACAGGAACGCGCACATCATCGAAATATAAGGTTGCTGTATCTGACGATAACCAGCCCATCTTGTCAAGTCTTGTCCTGTCGAGTCCGGCGCGGTCGCCTTCAATCAAGAGAAGAGATATTCCGCGGGCGCCGTCACCCCCAGTGCGAACTGCAACGGTAATGAAATCCGCATGCATACCGGAAGTAATGAAAGTTTTTTGCCCATTTACGATAAATTCTTCACCATCTCGTCTCGCAACCGTTTTGATGCGGGCCACATCGGAACCGCCACTCGGTTCTGTAATAGCTAGCGCAGCGACAGCATCTCCGGCTAGGCAAGGAGTCAGAACTTTCGCCTTCATTTCCTCCGAACCTCCCCGTTGGATTGGAGGAAGACCTATGTAATTAGAGAGTATCGAAGCGACGACCCCGCCGGACCCTCCCCTAGATAGTTCTTGCAGAATTACCATTCGTAGGATGGCATCACGTTGGCCATGCCCGCCATACTGTTCACCAAACCCATCTCCAAAAAGGCCGACTGCCGCCGCTTTCTTATACAACTCCCGTGGGACTTCTCCCGCCTGCTCCCATTCTTGGACATAGGGGGTGATTTCGTTAGTAGTGAACTGCCGGACGACAGCTCTGAATGCTTCGTGGTCTTCGGAATAGAACGGCGAGGAAACAGTCATATTCTTAGCTTCGCATGGATTATTTATTCTCCCAAACTGGAGAAATCAGGATCCCGTTTCTCAGCGAACGCGATCATTGCTTCTAGATTGGCCGGTTTTCCAAGTAAAGACTGGAAAGCTGCATCTTCACGGCGTCGCGCTTGGTAGAGACTCTCTCGAATTGGTTCCATGATCACGTTTTTTGAAAAGATCAGAGAACTTATCGGTTTTGCTGCAAGAATCGCAGCATGGTGCATAGTTGTATCCAGAAGATTTTCTGGAGCACATACTTTAAAGACAAGGCCCATCTCCAAGCATTCGCTGGCAGTCAGCCATTCAGAACTTAACAAAGTCCATATCGCATTCTGTTTACCAAGGAGCTGGGGAAAAGTGAAGCTACTTGCAGCTTCGGGAGCTAGTGCAAGACTTGTAAACGGACACTTTACTCGTGCGTCGTCTGCCATGAACACCAGATCAGCCAGACCAAGGACTGTGACTCCTATTCCAAGTCCTATCCCGTTCACCGCACAAAGCAGGGGTTTAGAAAATTGTATAAGTTCATCTGCTAGGCCCGTAAAACCATGCTGCCCTGGCGTAAATGCAGCTCCGCTAGTTCTTTCTGCCATTTCATTGACATCGGTGCCGGATGAGAAACTATCCCCTGTGCCCGTGAGAACAACCACAGCGATCTCAGGGTCCTCATCAGCCTCTATTAGTGCTTCCGTCACCGCGTCATACATCGCTTCATTAAAAGCATTCTTTGCTTCGGGACGATTCAGGCGAATGGAGCGTATTCGTTCCCTATCGGTAATCTCAATCATCGTATTCAAATCCTATTCGATGGTTGTGGCGGCCATTTTGCATGCCCGGGGCGTTCTTCAACAGGGACCAGATAGCAATGGGTACCTTGATAAATGCTTGGCATGCACTTGTTGCAATGGATGCACACTCCGTCATCGTTGATCCCATTTACCCAACGGTTTACCAAATCAGGTTCACGAAGCAGCGCACGGCCCATGGCAACGAATTCAAAGCCTTCAGCTACAGCAGTTTCTACCGTTTGCCGTTTGTTGATTCCTCCGAGAAGGATCAATGGCATGGTCAAAGCTTGCCTGAATGAACGGGCGTATTCAAGGAAGAAAGCTTCTTCGAATGGGTAAAAGGGCATAAACTTTTTTGCAGTGAGTTTAAATGGCACACGAAGGGCTTTAGGGAAAATCGCCGCCATTTCATTAACCGGAACGTCACCACGGAAAAGATACATGGGATTCTCAAATGAGCTTCCACCGGATAGTTCAATAGCATCAAGCGAACCATCTCTTTCAAGTATTTGAGCGACTGCGATCGACTCGTCAATCTTAAGGCCACCTTTAACCCCGTCGTCCATGTTCAGCTTCGCTATCACCGCCATTGTGTCTGGGGCGGCATCCCGGACTCTATTCGCTATCTCTCGACTTAATCTAGCCCGATTCTCAATAGAGCCTCCCCACTGGTCTTGGCGTTTATTCAGTTTGGGGCTAAGAAAATTACTGACCAGATATCCATGTCCAAAATGCAATTCGATACAATCAAATCCTGCACTGGCAGAAAGTTTTGTTGCGGTTACGAAGTCTTGGATCACCTCTGAAAGGTCCTCACTAGAAGCAGCGTACGTTTTTTTCATTCGTTGTTTTGCAAGTACTTTCGACGCTGATAATCCCCGCCCTCCGGTTCCTATACCTACTGGGCCAGCATGGCCAAGTTGTATAGACGCAGCGACATCCAACGCGTGCATTTGTTCAACGAAACGGTGTAACCCCGGAACAGCTTCTTCGCGGATAACGATCTCATTTGGCGCCCCCTGTCCGTCGGGTGAAATAGCACAATACGCTAGCGTCGTCATCCCTATTCCGCCTTTAGCAAATGCAACATGGAAATCAATAAGTGCTTCACTAACTAAGTTTTTGACCGCCATGCCTTCAAAAGTCGCAGCTTTAATTACACGGTTCCGGAGATGAACCGGACCCAGTTTTACCGGCGCAAAGATATTTTCTATAGGTGTTGATTCCATAGTTCCCCTCCTCCAATCTATCCGAGAGATGCAGATACCTCCTCATGGTGACTAGGCTTTCACTCATAGGTTAGAAATGACCTACCGTGCGAAGAGGAGGGACTCTCGTATGCCGGAACAAGTTACAGAAGTTGATTTTCATTTTGATGTCATCTGTCCTTGGGCATATCAAACATCAAAATGGATTCGGACAGTTAGGGAACACGTTGACCTAACGATCAATTGGAAGTTCTTTAGCCTTGAAGAAATAAACCGTAAAGAAGGAAAGAAACATCCGTGGGAACGCGAATGGTCGTATGGGTGGTCCATGATGCGGATTGGAGCAATATTACGAAGAACCGACATGGACGATCTAGACCGGTGGTATGAACGGGCAGGTTGCGCGCTCCATGAAGAAGGATACCGCCCCCATGAACCAGCAGTGGCTAAAAAACTCCTTGAAGAACTAGATCTAGACCCTCAAATTGTTGATCAATCAATGGAGGACCTAACAACCCATGCAGAAATTCGTGATGATCATCAGCGTGTAGTCGATGCTGGGGGATACGGAGTGCCAACACTCTTCTTCGGTGACCATGCGTTGTTTGGTCCTGTGTTGCTCGACCCTCCGGAAGGAGAAGCGGCGCTACGCCTCTGGGATGCGGTTACCGCATGGATTGAATTTCCGACATTGTACGAAATCCAGAAACCCAAAGAAGTGGGTGATCAAATTCTCATTGCTGAAAAATTCCGCCCGTATTTAGAAGCTAGAGATTGGGTAAGTATTGATCGCGGCAAGGTTATTGAATTCCCTGACACGAACCAGAAAACTGAGAAACCCTGATCAAATGGCGTCTTCCCAGCCAAACCCTCGCATTCCAGAAGTCTTTCCCAAATTCTCACACCTGCAAGAAGAGGAAATAGTTCCTTGGATTCCTGTCCGTAGCCAACGGAACGCTGATGGCAGCGAGTCGCATGTATGGGAGAAATGGGTTGCGTTCTCTGTTGACCCCATGTATCTTGCACTCTTTGCAAAATGGGACCCGGGAATGATCGTCCGAAAACACGGCCACTTCAGTCCCCATGTCCTGACTGTTCTCGAAGGAGAATTCTTTTGTGGGGAACGTCTTTGTGGCCCTGGAACACACATTGAGCTTCCGCTCGGAGCAGATTTTGGACCATTTAGAGCTGGACCGAAAGGCGTTTCCCTTTACGAAGTCATGATGGGAGACCCCCGTTCATGGAGCGATGATCCGGAAGCTATGCTCAAGATCCTCGAAGAGCACGGCGTAACCCAGCTACCAGACCCCCCTATAGAACTCCCCGATGGACTCAAAGATCTCCGTCAGGTTTATGTTGCAGCTGAACAAAAACGGTCAGTTTGAGAAAAAATCAAGAATTACTGAACGGAGTTGCGGAATACCGGATCCCGTCATGACACTTACCCACAAAACATCCTTTTTCTCGACCTCTAGCTTTTCCACTAGATCATTTTTTCGTGCTCCCCGTTTCGAGGAACGAACTTTGTCTTCTTTGGTAGCAATGAACTGATATGGGAGATCTATGTGATCAAGCCACTCTATGGTTTGCAGATCTAACGCAGTTGGACCAACGGCACTATCAATCAACAGGATCACTCCTCCAAGAGTCTTACTCTCTAGCAAGTATTCCTCAATCATTTTTCTCCATCGCTCCATTTCTGCTTTGGGAGCTTTGGCGAAACCATACCCCGGTAGATCAACAAGCCAATTCCCCGAACCTTCTGGATCGAGTTCATACACGTTGATCAATTGTGTAGCCCCGGGTGTTTTCGATGTCTTCGCAAGTTTTTTCCGGTTTGCCAGAGCATTAATCAGTGACGATTTCCCTACATTTGACCTTCCTACAACAGCTAATTCAAGCTGTCTGTTTGGAAGCTGGTCAAGCCGGGAAGCGGACTGGAGAAACCGAATAGGAAGCGGAGAAGACACCTACCTAGCCTAGCCGCACCTCACAATAGCCCCTTCGAAAGATCACCCGCCACTGCCCAGAAACCACAAGAAACTCTAAATTACCCCCGAGAATGGGCATTTCACATTTTGGAGACAAACAGGGGAAAAATCGGTTTGGCACCTGAAAACCCCTGAAATTCAAGGGATTTTATGTTTCTCCGGTACAAATGTACTGGAAAGCAATAGCTGAAATTACTAGAAAAGCAGGTTGTTTTCAATCTAGTGGAACCTCATGGTTATCAGCAGAATGAAGCCATGAAGAAAAACACAACACACCTCACAATCTTTACAGCCCTAGCACTCGCCTTCTTGGTGACCACAACCGCTTGTATCCCAGCAGGAAACGAAACTTCAGCAAACGCAGCCGAAGCAGACACCCAAGAGATCAATGAATCTCTAGATCTGAACGTTCCCGAGATTGAAGACAATCAAGAAGTCATCAACGAAGAACGAATCGAAGTCGAAGCAGATCATTCTGACCATGAGAACTTCCCGACAGAAGTTATTCGTGAAGAAACAAACGAACACACGCACACCCACGACGAAAATACAGAAATATCTGAAGAATTAGAGGAAGAATACGAAGATTCTGATGACCCGATAGTCCCGTTTCGCCTCTTTCTAATGCAAGACTATTCATCATCAATTGGGCAATGGTCTGAAGATGTCATGAACCTCCAAAGCATTCTTGGTATCGCTCAAGACGGCGTATATGGTCTTCTCACACGAGAAGCCCATCTTGACGCACTCCGCGAACGGGACCTAGCAACCGATGCAGTTCCCCCAGTATCCGCATTTGAAAAAAACCTGGTAACAAAAGTTGAGACAGTCAAGGTCGAAACTATCGAAACCAAGGTCGAAACTATCGTAACCCCATGTTCTGGAATCACATGCTTTGATGGATACGAAGGAGACAATCAGACAGCTGTAAACGCAGCAGCTGCAGCACTCCCCGCAGCTTTAGCGAAAGCAATTTCCGGAGCAACCGTAGTCAATGGATGCCACCCTTACGGAAATGCCCAACTCGGCCACTGTGCATATGGAACTTGGGACTCAGCTGGATGGGGAGCCGATGGAGAACATGGATACGAATGGGCTATGACTATTTGGGTATCCAACCGTGGAGTCAACTCTGGGCACCTAACGGACATCATTACTCACGAAGCCGGACACGCATACTCTTACCTTGTTGCCCGCAAATGTGACAACCATGAAACTGGAAAAAGCTATCGTGAAGAAGCTCGAACCCTATTCGGAGGAGAAGAACCATTTGGCGATGCGATCACCGCATACTTTACCGGCGGGTCATTCCAAAACTACCGGGGTCACGGTGCGGCACTTTCTGATGGCGAAATTGCGTTCCTAGCTGAAATGTTTGAAAGCTGCTAAGGAAAAGCTTTACAAAACATCAAGATCTTTCCGGCTTTCCCATACCAGTCCAGCCAGAAGCGTACGGGATTCCACTCCTACTTTTTGGTAGATCGTCGTTAAGTTATTCCGGACTGTACTCGCCGCTAAATGTAACGTCTCAGAAATTTCTGAATCACTTAGTCCATCGGCTATTAGTTCTGCTATTTCAAGCTCCCTTTTTGTTAAAGAATCGCGGTCAAGCGCTCCTTGGGAACCTAGTTCTGCAGCCGCCGCTCGAGCATCGGCATGGGTCAGCATAGAAAACCCCTTCGCAGCTGCTTCCATCGCTTCTGCTAAAGGTTCTAGGTCGGAATCTTTTTCTAAGTAAGCAGAAACGGAGCCGCTTTCAAAAGCTGCGATTACAGATCGAGGCGATTTAACAGAAGTAAATACCACGCAGCGCGTAGGAAGGTCATTTTCGGTTATATGGCGGGCGACATCAAGGCCAGATCCTTCTCCAAGGCGGAGATCTAGAACAGCGACATCAAAAGAGCCAGTTTCAAGAGCGTCAATAGCTTCTGCAACCGACCCAGCTTCAGAGATTTCAATGTCTTTCTCAAAGGCAGATTCAAGTCCTGCCTTGATTCCTCTTCGAACCATCGGATGGTCATCAACGAGAAGCACTCTCATAGTTTTTCGTCTCCAGATGAAGTTTCACTTTCAATTTGAGAAATACATGGCTCACAAAACCCTTGAATATCAAGGATGTGGTGAGTTGGCACAAAATTATGGATGCGGGAAGTGTTATCTAGAATACGATCAACAATTCCTTCATCGGTGGCGCTTAATTCAACATCAATGACCGTATCGCATGACAAACAAACCATATGGTGATGGTGTCCAAGGAATGATTCTGATAGTTCATAGTAGATGCCGGACTTCAAAGCGATCCGATCAATAACCTTGCTCTGCTCAAGCGCATCAAGATTCCGATATATCGAGCTTTGGGGTAGATCAGGTTCCAAATCGAGGATTTGATGAATACTCACTGGACGTCCGGATCTGTAAAGAGTCGCAATAAGACGTTTCCGTCCTTGCGTATACCGTTGGTTGGCATCATGGAGTAAAATTCCCGCTTTGGTATGGATATCGTTCTCCCGCATCCTTTCAGAGTAGATCCATAGGTACATTTTTTCTAGTCTTGATTCTCAAAGCATTCGATCGATCTTTGTTATAAGTTAGTTACAACCTCGGAGTTCAGATGTACATTGTCCATTTCACCGATGCAGGAAATATGGGAAAAGAGGAAAGACGCCTTTTACTTGGTGGAAAAGGAGCGAGCCTCGTAGAGATGTCAACAGATCTTGCTCTCTCCGTTCCTCCAGGGTTTGTCATAACGACGGAAGCATTTCACCGTTTTCACAAAGATCAATCACTGTCGTTCCTTGAAGAAGAAATTACCAAATCAATGTCCGTGATTGAAACTTTTACAGGCCGGTCTTTCGGTAATCCTGATAACCCGTTACTAGTGAGTGTACGATCAGGTGCGCCAATCTCAATGCCGGGGATGATGGACACGATTCTGAACCTTGGTTTGAATGAACAAACGACGTCGGGACTCGCGGTGAAGAGCAACTCCGTCTTCGCCTCTGAGTGTAGAAGCCGCTTTGAGTCGATGTTTCATGACATTGTTATCCAAAAAGGAAAAAAGGATCTTCCTCATGCCCCTTCAGATGTATGGCAGCAGCTTTATCTTGCTATCGAGGCAGTCTTTCACTCTTGGGATAGTCCAAGAGCGCAAGCCTATCGGGAAGTTGAAGGCATTTCCGATGATTTTGGCACAGCTGTAACCGTACAAGCGATGGTATTTGGAAACACAGGTGAAAATTCTGGGACGGGGGTTCTCTTTACCCGAAATCCGTCAACAGGAGAAGATGAGTTCTTTGGGGATTATCTCTCCGATGCCCAAGGAGAAGATGTTGTCTCTGGATCTCATCAAACACTTGGCTTAAAGGAGATGGAAAGAATCGTCCCCGAGGCATTTCAGGAACTTGTAGAAGTGGCAAAACTCATCGAGAACGCTGCGACAGATATGAGTGACATTGAGTTCACAGTTGAAGATCGAAAATTATGGATTCTCCAAAGTCGCGTAGGAAAACGAACTCCGATTGCAGCTATTCGCATAGCCGTTGAGATGGCCACGGATCCCGACTTCCCCCTTACTCGCCAGGAAGCAATCCTTCGACTTACACCCGGTCAACTCCAATCAGCAATCGGGATGGATCAAGTAGCAGAATCTTCTCCACCAATAGCGAAGGGCTTAGGAGCTTCACCGGGAGTTGCGACGGGCCATCTAGTTTTCACTGCAGATTCAGCGGTGGAAGAAAGCGATAAAGGCATCGATGTTGTTTTGATCCGCCCAGAAACTTCTCCTGCTGATGTCCATGGAATGGCTGTATCACAAGGAATCATTACCGCTACAGGAGGTCTCGCGAGTCACGCCGCGGTCGTTGCCCGTGGGTGGGGGATACCAGCAGTAGTTGGGGTTTCCATACTCTCATTATCTGAAGATTTAGCAGTCTTTGGGGATATCACGTTACCTAGAGGAGAGATCGTTACTCTCGATAGCACGACTGGAGAAATCTTCTTCGGAGATACAAAGATTGGGATTTCGAAAACAATACCTGCAGTTGACGCATTGCTTACATGGATCGAAGAGGAACTTCGCGAAATCCAAGTTGAACTCCCATCTGACGCTTCGTTTGGGGAACGATTAGAAACCGTTCAGACCTCAAACAGTTTGTAGCTGTCAAGTCATTTCCCTTATATCCTATGTTTTCAGCAGGAAGTGGTTCACTCGTTTTGTCTAAACTGAAAAATCGTTTTAGCATTTTCGTAGACTTATGACTAGCTTCTTTGGACCCCGCAGACGGAATCGTCGAATCCGTAACTTACTAACTGCTGCTGGATTGATATTCGTTGCATTTTTTGCATATCTGTACCTCGTTGACAACGATTCGTCAGATACCCCGTCCGCTGCAATCACCACAGAAACCGAAACTAACACGAGTGCAAATACTGCCACAGAAAATCAACTAGCGACTCCCACTCCAAGTGATCCAGATTCGGTGATCCTAACAAGGGAATATGAGTGGCTTATTCCAAGTATAGAAGTGATGGAGTTACAAGAACTCCTCGGTATAGCTGCTGATGGACTCTATGGTCCTGGAACTCGAGAAGCTCACATGGCGACTCTCGAAGCGAACGGACTCCCACTCTCTGGTGTTCCGAACATTCCGACGGGATGCAACATTGTCATTGGTGCAGATATTTGTAGCGTCCAAATAGGAAACCTCATGGACATCGCAATACCTGCGATAACTTCAGGACTAGGCTCACCCACACAAGAAGCTGGATGGTATACAGAATGCGGGACCCAATACCGGACGATCTACTGGGGAGCGCTTTTCGTAGACTTTACTCGATCTGATATGACCGAACCCAAAGTTGACCGATGGGGAATAAGAAACACATTCCACGTGATCAATGGCTGGGAAAAAATCTTTCCAAGTATAGTCCGTTTTCCGGAAAGCCTCCTTGTTGATTGGAACCCCAACGAACCGACAGAACCGATAACTATTACTGATATTGTGGTTCCAGGAGGGCCATTAATTATTCCTGAACCAGCCCTCTTTGAAGAAGCAGTCGGCTCCCCCCTCCTATACAATTTTTCTACTGGGTTGTTCATGATCCAGACAGCGGACTACTTTGCTCTCTTCTCAGAATATTCCGGCGAACCTGCCGGTTCTGAAGACACCGAGTTCCGTTGGGAGTTCACCGACATCTTACGGCAATGCGAAACACCTGAAACAGAAGAATAGCGTTCTCTTCGTTCAATTCTGACTGCAGCATGCGGAGGATCCAAATCAGAAGAAACTTCGCTTGTGCCCTATCAGATGACCCACCTGGCGAGGATGACGGCGAGGATTGGAGAGACGGAATATTGTCTATTGATCTTTCACACGAGTAAGGAGCCGTAGAAGCATCGATTTCATTACTACCTGAATAAAGAAATCCTAATCATTTTCAGTGAACAGGCTTCATACTCACCCATTAGGCTTAAAGGAGAAGGATTGTACGCATCATTTGCGTCATACATGTAGGTATAACTTTGAATCTTAACAAAGCGCTCCCGCAACTAATCGAAGCTCAAGGACCATGCTTGCTTCTCCGCTTCCCTGACAGTGCTATATCTACTGCCTCAAAAGTGGTCATGGTGAATCAAGCCTTTTGCGATTTGTTCATGAATGGCATCACTGAAGGTTGTCCAATGACGTGGAACTGGGAAACGCACGGCGAAATTGATATCAATACCATCCGGAAATCAACCCAATTTCTCTATCCAGATGACAACTGGGAAGAATTTGAAACCAAAACAAACATCATGTACGAAGCTGGGAGAAATCCTGAACCTGACTACTGGCGCTTTAACGGTGACATCTGGATTCGAAAACTCACATATATTGACACGGATGAGGGTGATTTGCTGGGATTGTGGACGTACACGTCTGGTAATAACCGATTCTTGATGGGAGACGATGAATACCGGAAGGAACGTTCAGATGTTCTCAAAACGCAGCTCTGGAACTCAGCGAAAGCGTACGCAGTGTACATGCCGGTCCGGAACGAAGAGGGGAAGTTAATTGACGCAGTGCAGTTATGGCATAACCCTTCGTGGGAAGTTTTTTCCCCAAACACTGCATATAAAGAAAGCACACTCCTTTCCGAAGGAGCTCCAGAGCGTTTCCTTGTTTTTCTCGAGGCAATAGCGGAATCCATAGAGTTGGGCTCTGCAAGTTTGAACGTGCCAAGGGTCGATAAGGAAGGCCTAGTTTCACTTCTCATCCGCCATACTGTCGATAACTTCCTCATCGTTACCTTTGAAATGGCATCACTGTTTACGATGATGGTTGATCAGGCAGCTCCAACGTTCATTATGAAAATCAACTCATTGGATCCAGCTCCTGAAAATAACACTGTTGTTTGTGTCAATAAATATTTTGCTGACTTGTTTTTTAATGGCGCAATGCCCGACTTTGTGCCCCAACCGAAAACATTTGGATCTATCGAAATTCCCATAGAGGAGTTCCTCGACCTTCTAGAGCAAGCGAACCCAACCTATCTCGAAGATCATGCTAACCAGAAAGACAACTACCAATCATGGTGGAGGGCGTATAGAGACGAAGTTAGACTCAGCGTCGTCGACCATGTCGTGGTCCACGGATTTACGGGATCGTTTAGCACTAACCTCGATTCTCCATATGGTGCCTTCAATCGAGTAGCGACGTTCATTACCATGGAAGATGGAAATGTATACCTCGTATTCTCCTTCGAAAGAGCTTCACAGGATTCTCTCCTCACCGCCCCAGAGTTCGCTGAACGGCGAACCAATCTCCTCGGACAACAAGTCAATGAAGTCACTCGAGCGATAGCCGCACACAAACCGATCTTTAACGAGGACGGGATTCTTGTAGATATGGAATTCCTCTGGGCCAACGAAGAATTCAACAGATGGCGGAGGAAAAAAGTTCAT
Source organism: uncultured Acidimicrobiaceae bacterium (assembly GCA_913031515.1). Classification (GTDB taxonomy): domain Bacteria; phylum Actinomycetota; class Acidimicrobiia; order Acidimicrobiales; family UBA8592; genus UBA8592. The sequence goes on from CAJWET010000024.1 coordinate 12,118, forward strand.
CCGGGCATGTTGAATTCTACGGAACGGGTCCAGTTTGATGAGCTACTTCCTTATTTACAACAGACGTGGGAACAAGGGCAAGCTTCACAGTTTTTCACCCTTCGCCCTAAGAGCCCTACGGAACCCACAAACAGTATTTATGACTATTCAGAACTATTTGAAGGAGAAGATGGGCAAATAGCCCAAATAGAGGTCGAGACGCTTTTTTCCCGAACTCCCGATGGGTACATCATCGAATGGGGTGATGACATTAACGCCAAGATACAGCACGGGTCAGAAATTGAACTACAACGTAGACGCGTTGAAGACCTTGAGAAAGAAAAAGTGCAACAACGTGAACGAGATCACTTCATTTCAGAGATTCATGACAATACTCTTCAGGAGCTCTTTGTTATTGGTATGGGATTGCAACCTTACCTGAAAGAGGGAGGCCCCACTCCAACTTCAGAGAACGTGAACGAGTTCGCTGGCGCTATAGACCGAATAGCGAAAGATCTGCGTGTCCTTATCACCGATGAGCTGGGTCAGCGAGATCCCTTTGATGCACAATTGAGGGTTCTCGCCGAACGGTACAACCGTATATCGGCCTTTGACGTAGTATTCGTTAATGCTACGTCCGATGATGATGGGAATCTTGAGCGGGTCCCGCAAACCCTTTGCGATGACCTTTCCAAAGCAGCCCAAGAAGCTATCAGTAACGCTGTGAAACACTCTGGTGGTGATCAGATCAGAATTCAACTTACAATGCAATCGAACAACATCACCCTAATCATTGATGACAACGGTACCGGTATTGACGATGTGACCATTCGGAAATCTGGAACGCGCAATATGGCTCAGCGTGTTGAGAAACACCAAGGGCTGTTTTCTATAGAGGACATTGCAACCGGTGGCACGAGAGTCGTATTTCAAATCGAAAACATTCCACTGGTTAACATCTAACACACTTTTTTCGAAAAGAAATACCGATTCACCCCTGCTGGAATCTGCTTGTATTCTCCGAATACACTGACAGTAATGAAAAAACTCCTCCTCCTCTTCCCGTTCCTCATGTTACTTTCATGTAGCAACGGAAAGGAAGAACCGAAAGATGTACTAGAACCAACAGCTTCACCGGAAATATCAAGTCCGGAACCGACACCAACGACGGAACCGGAACCGACACCAACGACGGAACCGGCACCGACACCGACGCCGGAACCGACGCCGGAACCGACACCAACACTGCGACCAACGCCGATTCCGGAACCATGGGAAGAAGTCCTACTTGCAGCCGGCTGCGATAGGACTCCAACTGTTGAGCACTCATGGGAATGCCCTGAAGGAACTAACCTCTCAGGAGCTGATCTGAGTCACTCCTTGATAATGGATTCGACTTTCACCAATGTGGATTTCAGTGGAGCGAACTTCAGTCACTCGAATCTTCATACGGTTGTTTTCACTGGAATCCAATCTCTTCTGCCACAAGCAAACTTTGATTACTCAACTCTCATTGATTCAGTGTTTGATGGGAATTTATCTGGAGCCACGTTTAGAGAATCGGATATTTCAAATCCCTGGTTCCGGAGTGCAAACCTGACCGGAGCATCTTTCGAGGAAGCGACTCTTGTTGATGCTGACTTTTACTGGGGAAGAGTAGTTAAAACGAATTTCACTGGATTTACTGGACAAAACATAAGTTTCTATGGAGCGAAATTACACCAAGCGGACCTCTCTAATGCAAATATCATCGGCATGGATGCCGGATTAGCAGACCTTACTGGATTGAGAATGGTTGGAGCTAGTGTTTCGGAGGCAAACTTTTATAGGGCAAATATATACAGTGCAAACTTTAGCAACTCTGAGTTTCAAGGGGCAACAATGTATGGTGCCGGCATAGTTTATTCGAACCTTTCTGGAGCTGACTTTTCCGGAGCGGATCTCACTGAAGCAATGCTTCGCCATGTAATTCTAGATGAATCGAATTTTGACAATGCTACTTTTACGTGTGCTTTGGTTGATGCGTCAGCTATAGAAAGTATTGGTCCTTCAGCTATAAGTCCACCCGCTGAAGGGGAAGAGTGCGAAGATTATGGTAGCTCTCTTGAAGAACGGACTTGGGAGGTCACTTTGACCGGTGCGGGATGCAGTAAGGGTCTCAACGACGAACAGGTTCCACGTTGGGAATGCCCTCCCAATACAGATTTCACTGGAACTGACTTGAGCTATGCCAATCTTAATTTTGCTAAATTACAATCGGCTATTTTTCATGACCTTGAAAACTGGAGTGTTGATTTTGTCGGAGCAGACCTTTCAGGATCTGACTTTGAAAACATGGATTTTATTGAATCAGGAACAAATTTCGTAGGGGCGGACCTTTCTGGAGCAAACTTGGCGGGCGTACTCTTCCCTTGGCCGAATGATTGTTGTGGCGGCGGGTACATGGCCGGGGCAAATTTCTCTGGAGCGGATCTCACCGGAGCGGATTTGAGAACGGATCTGGTGTTTGTTGATTTTTCGAATGCTGATCTCACCGGCGCTGATCTCACCGGTGCTAATCTCACTGGCGCTGATTTTACAGGAGCGAATCTAGAGGGGACTATTCTTCCAGAGGGCTACGCGATAACTGATCTGCAATAATCCTTCACCAAACGTTTGAAAGAAAAAAGACTGATACCAGCCCATTACGGGCTGGTACCAGAGAAGAAATTCCATAAATTTCTAATGTTATACATTTATTTTTATATTCAGAATTTAGTATTTGATTAACTATTTTT
>CAJWET010000025.1 GCA_913031515.1 uncultured Acidimicrobiaceae bacterium
CATGCCAAGCCCAGAAACGCTGTATGCCAAAAGCGTGAAGAGAGATCCTATCCCTACTGCAAATGCTGCGACGGGTTTTCTTCCTCGTAAATCAGCGACTTTCGCTGCCACAGCAACACCAATTATCTGCGGGGTATGTGATGCCAGAATAAATAAGCTTATTTGGGCTGCGGAAAAACCTCGTTCATCTCTTAAAAACTCGTTTCTAAATTGGCTAGCCGGAGCGGCAAACATCAAGATCAGGAAGGCAACTGCAGCCAAGGCAATAAATCGAGGCCAAATAATAGGAGCTAACTCATTTTGCTCTTTAGAGGCGTGAGTTCTTCGATGAGACTGGAAACGTTTACTCTCGTCCAGATGGGAACTTAGCCATGCGATGACAGGAAAGAACAGAAAAGCAATGAGGAAAAGCAAACGCCACGCTGATTCATGAATATCTGCGAGAGACAGCAACCACACTGGAATCCCAGCACCCAAGCCGGCGGTCAGAGTTAAAATCCCAGCCATGTATGCTCTGCTACCTTTCGGGGCTGCTTCGGCGGCCATTATTCCGACGAGAATACTAATCGCCGTAGCAAAACCGCGAGCTGCCGCTTGAGTGACACCAAAAATAGCGATATTTGGAGAAGCGGCGCTCAAGATAGTCATCGCGCAACCACCCCACAGTGAGAGAAGTAGTAGGCGTTTCCTTCCGTGCTTATCAGCCAGCCCAGCGATAACAACAGTGATTAGTGTCCCAACACGTACGACTGCTAGAAGAACCCCTTGGGACCTGTCTCCGGCACCGAATTCTTCGGCTGCAAACGTCGCTGTCTGGCCAAGTAATGCACCTAAATAGCCGGTGATCACCGCTGCAATGCACAGTAGACTTATCGTCCTCGTTGTTTCGGCCCCGAATGTATCAGGAGGTGCCCACCACAATTTGTCATTCGAAAATCCACCCCGTTTCAAAGATCTACGGATGGGAATCGCTAAAAGGATTCGCCAGATTGGCGCTGCAATTTGGTATGTGAACGTTTCCGTTACGTAAGTACCAGAAGGAGAAATTGAAACTTCAACGATCCTTTCATAAAAATCAAAGGGACCGTCAAGAAGGTGAAATATTCTTCCATCAACAGACTCTTCTTTCAACAAAGCATCATTCCGCGGGATTAGAAGTTGCTCTACAGCGTCTTCGTCAAGGAGTCGAGAATGTTGAAATTGGGACATGTCAGTAATATATAGATCAAAAATACGATAAAGATTTCCGTAAAGTGGGGAGTATTCGTTCCCTCCGAGCATAATTGAAATGTGGACCGCATCCTCGTTAGGCCAAGTGGCCCGTTATCTGGAGATGTAAAAATCAACGGAGCAAAGAATTCTGCCCTAAAACTCATGGCAGCCTGCACACTCGCGGAAGGAAAGTACCTCCTCAGGGACGTTCCGAACATCACCGATGTACAGTCAATGGCGGAATTGCTTCGATGCATGGGATTGACCGTCTGCAACCTTGAAAATAATCAGATAGAGATCGTTAATCCCGGGAATATCATTCCTGAAGCTCCATATGAACAAGTAGAAAAGATGCGAGCTTCGATAGTTGTCTTAGGTCCATTGGTATCAACTTTTGGTAAGGCCAGAGTGGCTTTACCTGGAGGGGATGACTTTGGACCACGTCCAATAGACATGCACCTCAAGGGTCTTGAAACTCTCGGGGTCCGCTTTAACTCAGAGCATGGATATATAGAGGCAGAGGCTGAAAAATTGACTGGGGCGCGGGTAGTTTTAGATTTTCCGAGTGTGGGAGCGACAGAAAATGTCATGATGGCGGCAGTGCGAGCAGAAGGAACGACGGTGATAGAGAATGCCGCTCGGGAGCCAGAAATAGCTGATCTAGCAGCGTTCCTTAACCGGATGGGGGCGAAAGTGCTCGGAGCAGGATCATCAACAATCACTATTGATGGGGTCAACGATTTAGTAGCGGTTGAGCATACGGTTATCCCTGACCGAGTCGAAGCAGCAACCTACCTTTCGGCTTTAGGTATCGCAGGGGGAGAAATAAATCTTCTCGGTGCCCGAGCAGATCACATGGATATGTTATGTCAAAAGCTTGGTGAGATGGGAATGAGAATCTCCTCAGACTCAACAGGCCTCTGGGCTATGGCTGGTCAAGGGTTACGTTCAGTGGACCTTGCAACACTTCCATACCCAGGTTTAGCAACTGATTACAAACCCTTCCTTGTAGCGATGCTATCGGTCGCCGATGGTGTCGGAATCGTAACTGAAAACTTGTTTAGCGGCCGGTTTAGGTATGTCGATGAACTTATCCGGATGGGAGCTGATATTAGAACAGAAGGGCATCATGCGGTTATCAGAGGAGTTGTGAAACTTTCAGGTGCTCCGGTACGCGCTCACGACATTCGAGCTGGAGCAGCGCTTGTTGCAGCAGCGCTGAAGGCGGAAGGTGAAACAGAGATTAGGGATCCGCACCATATCGATAGAGGCTATGAAAATTTGGTTGAAAACCTCAAAAATCTAGGAGCTGATATAGAACGAGCGCCTTAAAGCGTTTCTTCGTCAAAAGCCCCATCACGCTGTTTCGCTCGCCTGCTTGCGGCTACAAGTAGGCACCAGACAACGAAGATTGGTGCTACTACCATCAAGATTTCGTCCCATCCGCCTTGATGGCCTAAAGCATAGAATTGAGACATACGGAAACGTTACCAACAGATCGAAGCGAAAACGGCACGCAAGCGATCTTCTAATAATTTTGTTATTGACTATGATATGAGAATGGGCCAGAGCGAACACTTCAATCAAGACCAATTTCAACTTTCGGGGATTATCGGGGAAGTAGTAGATTTTTCTAGTGCCAATCCAGTGAACTACTCACAGGCGATCACTAACCCTTCGGAGTGCGAAGAACTTCAAATAGGAGGTAAGCTCTTTCTCCCGAATTCCTCAGAACCTATGCCAGCTGTAATTATTGTGCCAGGAAGTCTCGGAGTGAGTGACAATCACCTCACTCATGCAGAAACCCTTCTTTCTGTAGGTATTGCGGTATTCGTGATCGACCCATTTACCAATAGGAAAGTAGAATCAACGGTCGCTAATCAAACCCATTATGCCTTTGCTGCAAGCGCCTTTGATGTCCTCGCTGCTTTGCGCGCTTTACATGAATACCCCCAAATAGACTCCAACCGTATTTCTGCCCAAGGGCATAGCCGAGGAGGTTCTGCTGTCATTTCAGCAGCAGTAAGGGCGTTTGCTGACCCAATAGTAGGTCCGGAATACTCTTTTAAGAGTGTCTATGCTGTTTACCCTTGGTGCGGTCATCAATTTGTTCGCCCAAACGTGGGGTCAACAATAGTACGAGCCATTATAGGTGAACGAGATGACTGGCTCTCTGTTCAACAAGTCCAATCGCAGATCCAAGCAATCAAACTTTCCGGTGGGGATGCGACGATACTGATCGTAGACGGAGCGGCGCATAGTTTCGATAGAGAAGAACATATTCACCAAATACCTGAAGCAAGTGTTACCCCTCAAGCACCCACGATCTATCTAACCCCCGAAGGGTCTATGATTGACCCGCGAACTGGTAAAGCTGACACAGTGGCAACAGACAGAACTTATTTCGTCGCGGCTGTGGAAGCCGGATTTGGTAGACGAGGTGCGCACATCGGCGGTACAGAAGAACAGCAGGAAATCTTTCGAGCTGACATGCTTACATTCCATCAGTCGAATTTCTAGTGACCTGATCGAAGGATAAGGAGCCATGAGAAAAGTTTGTTGCCTGAAAGAGTCTTAAATGCTGGAGACATTCGTAGCATTGGGGTTGCTATGACCTCAAAGAGCTCACCTCTATCAGAGCAATCCTGTTATCGACACCCCGATCGACCTGGCGGCATTCGATGCCAGCGCTGTGAGCGAAATATTTGCCCTGCCTGCATGGTCACAGCATCTATCGGATTCCACTGTCCGGAGTGTGTAAGAAGTGGCGGGGACAGAAGAAAAACCGATTATCAGATGTTTCATTTTGACCCATTAATGGTCAAAATATTAATCGTCACGAACGTTATTCTCTTCGCAGTTGGCATTGGAATGGGTGATGGAATTCAGGGGCAAATAGTAGCCGATGGCCTGATCATACGTGGAGGCCTTCATGCAAACTTTGGAGAATGGTACCGCGTAATAACGTCAGGGTTTTTACATTACGGATTTGTGCATCTTGGCTTTAATATGTACGCGTTATGGTTGCTTGGACCCGCATTCGAGCGTTCATTAGGACGCCTTCGCTTCGCTTTCTTCTATTTCGCAGCAGTTATCTCTGGATCTTTCGGCGCTATGTTATGGACTCCAGACGGTCTTACTGTAGGAGCAAGTGGGGCAATTTTCGGCCTGTTAGGTTTGGCTACTGTTGCGCAGCGATCCAGCGGATATTCCATCTGGAGAAGTGGCTTAGGGATGGTGTTATTGCTCAATTTCGTACTGACGTTTGCAGTATCTTCCATATCGGTAGGAGGACATCTCGGAGGGTTTGTCTCGGGCCTTATGGTAGGTTGGCTGCTATTTGAATTGCCGAAAAAGTTGAAAATACCCCGGTACCTACCTGAACTAATAGTGCTGCTTCTTGCCACCGCTGCGTTTGTAGGAACTCTTGCCATTGCCTGATTCTCGAATGAACGTTCTCTTTGTTGATAGAGTGAAGGTATGGCGCAGATCTTTATTCTCATCATGGTCGTGTGCCTTATAATGCACTTCAGGACTCTCGCCAAGCGACGTCAGCGATAGATTTAATAGGTACGTATTACTTCCTACAGCTGAATTTCGGAAGGTTGATCTGTTGGGCGGCCCTCTTCGATTAAGGTTTTTAAGTTTTTTAGATTCTGGGCCCAGACTCGCCCGAGGATCTGTTTCCCGAAAAAATTTCTGAAAGGGCCACCCATCCAAAAAGGAAAGTTCAAGGACTCATCCCATGTGAACTTTGTTTGTCCCTTACCCATTTCAGTTAGGATAAAATTTCCGCTCCCGCTTACTAGACCTTCGTGAGTGATCCCTATTGTCCTTCCGTCTGCCCACTCGGTGATCTCCATTCTGTCGACCAACTTAAATGGGCCGATACGAGTTTCACAAGCGAAGACTGTACCTATCCCCAGTTGCTGGTTGCCGACAAAATGGATTGCTACAGCATCGTCCATCCAGTTCACATGCCCCGCTATGTCCTCGATAACATTCCAGATTTCCGTAGCGGGAGCTTCAATTAAGGTTTCGACAGTTATTTCTGGCACGAACACATCATATTTCCTGTTTTCGATCTTCGTCTTAACCGAGTATTCTTGTTACATGAACGGAAAAGTGATCTACCTTGATAATGCAGCTTCGGTCCCAACGCGTCAGGAAGCAATCGATGCCATGCTTTCAGTCTTGGAGCATTGTTACGGCAATCCATCAGGGGCGCACAAAATGGCCAGAGAGGCTAGACGCCTTATAGACAATGCACGTGATACCTTATCCTTTGGTTTGGGTTGTGACCCTAAAGAGGTCATTTTCACCGGCGGAGGAACTGAGGCGGATAACCTCGCTATTTTCGGGGTCCATGGCTCACGAAACGGGACCGTTGTCGCTTCCATGACTGAACACCATGCAGTATTAGCGCCAGTTGAGCAACTAGGTGGAAAGTTTGTCCGAGTTCACCCTGATGGGTCGTTGGATTTAGATCACCTAGCAGAAGTTGTAGATGAAAATGTGAGTTTGGTATCCATTGGCCTAGTTAATGGAGAAACGGGAGTCATTCAAGACCTAAAGAAAGTCGCGGAGATCGTTCGGAGTCAGGCACCTGATGCACTCCTCCACACCGACGCTGTGCAAGCGTTCCCATGGTTAGATGTCGCGTCCTTAGCTCAACCAGCGGACCTAATTAGTATCGCTGGACATAAATTTGGATCTCCCAAAGGGGTAGGTGTCTTAGTGATCCGTGAAGGCATTGATATCTCTCCAGTGCAGCTCGGAGGTGGTCAGGAGTTAGGGAAGCGAAGTGGGACACAAAATACCGCTGCTATTGTGGCGATGGCCGCTGCGGCAGCAGTTACTACCGCAGAACGAGAAGAGACCGTGGAGAGGATTTCTGTTCTGCGTGACTTCCTTGCTGACAAACTTCAAGAAATTCCAGAGAGTTATGAAACGGGTGTAGCTATTCATGGAGGCAAGGTTGACCGTTCAAACAAAATCGCTGGGTCATGCCATTTCTGTTTTGAGGGGATTGAAAGCGAAGCGTTGCTGTTCATGTTAGAGCAAGAAAATATACTGGCATCGGCAGCTTCATCTTGCACTAGCGGAGCCCAAGATCCTTCCCACGTTCTTGCTGCTATGGGGTACTCCCGAAAATTAGCCGGCGGGTCTTTGAGGCTATCTCTTGGACATCTGACCACGAATCAAGATGTGAATACCGCAATCGAAATGGTTCCAAAATTTATAGAGAGTTTAAGAAAGACAGGCTCATGAGTTCAAAGGGAAAGATCCTTGTCGCAATGTCTGGAGGTGTAGATTCTTCCGTTGCTGCAGTGTTATTGCAACGAGAAGGATACGAAGTTACTGGTGTGACATTAAAACTTTGGGGCGGTCCTTCTGATACTGGCTGTTGTTCCGTTTCAGATGTCACTGATGCTCGTCGAGTTGCGGACCATTTGGGGATCGAGCATCATGTCTTCAATTTCGGCGATGAGTTCGAGAGTCATGTTGTAGTGCCTTATGTCCGATCCCATGCTTCGGGGCTTACGCCCAACCCATGTATTGAATGCAACCGTTACCTCAAATTTGACAAACTTATTCGACGGGCAAACGCTCTGGGGTTTGACCTAATTGCCACAGGACACCATGCGAGAATCATCGAGTGTGCCAATGGTGTACGGATTGGGCGAGGAGCTGATTCATCAAAAGATCAGTCTTATGTCCTATACATGTTAAATCAGCAGCAATTACAACAACTCAAACTTCCTTTAGGAGAAATGGAAAAAACAGAGGTTCGAGAAATTGCTGCGTTAATGGATCTTCGGGTTGCCGATAAACCTGACAGTCAAGATGTGTGCTTTATAAGCAATGCGAAAGGGTCTCGGAGAAGATTTCTTGAACAACGTATTGATCTGACTCCGGCGAAGGTTTTGGACAAAGACAGTAGGCCAGTTGGCGAGGTCGACTCCCTAGAAATGGTAACGATCGGGCAAAGAAAAGGATTGGGATTGTCTGGGCAAGGTGCTCCAAAATATGCGGTAGATATAGATGTAGAACACGCGACTGTCACTGTGGGCCAGCGGTCAGAGCTCTTTTGCATGGCAACAAAGGTAAAGGATTTATGCTGGGTAGGTGAGCCCTATCTAGTTAATGTTGACGTGCAGACTAGTGCCCATGGTCAAACTGCTCCAGCTAGCGTTAGCTCTACTGTCGATTGGGTTGAACCGCATGTAAAGGTAGCCCCAGGGCAATCGTTGGTCTTTTACGATGGTGACCTAGTTGTCGGTTCAGCAATCGCTACCTAGATCGAATCCTTCATTTAATTTTGATGGAGCGCTTCTTAGCTTCAGAGAGAACAACACTCGTCAACGAAGCAGAAACCGTGAAAGAGGAGATCGTTACAACCTCTGACTCAATACTTGGCCGAGTCTGAAGAACAATTTCTGCTGGTTCAAGAAGCTCGACTTCTATTGCATGACCAAGGCTCGCCATCGTCAAATCCCTTGCCCTAGACCTTGAAAGAGCCAACCGTATAGATCTGATTCCCCCTCGCTTGACCAGAAAGGGGTCAGCAAGAATTAGCGGATCATGAATAACCACTCCAGCAGGAACGAATACTAGCCACCTTTGCGCAAGCCCATATAAGGCGCGAAAAGCCACAAAACTGCAAATTCCTCCGAGTCCAGTTATTAAAGAGCCTGCTAGCCATTGCTTGTCAGCGAGTAGCACTGGGGTACTAATCAGAGTTGTAGCAATGCCCGCCCATGCTATAAAGATAGGCCCCAAAAGCATTGCACCGGGAGGTCTCAGGGGGATACGGATTTCGTTACCATAAGAAGACCCATTAACGTACCAAAACCCTAGCTGAGGGGTTAGCGATAAAGCTAAAATTATTCCGCTAATGCACAAAGTAATGATGCCCAATGGAGAAGCTGTAGCTTCGATTGCACCCCAAATAACAACCACGACTTTCATAGCCGCCAAGACGCGGAAGGGAGTGAGTAAACTGGCTAGAGGAATAAGAGACAGAAGAAGGCCGACAGCCCAATAGAACCACAGCCCGATAGCTGCGGTAATTTGGACAGAACTACTTGTGAGGCTAAGTGCATTATCAAACATATCTCCAGCGGTAAAGGGAAGGGCCAACCATGCCAGTCGTAAAGCCCATATGCGGTAGTCTTTGGTCACATATTGATGTTCGCAGGCGCATAGGGCATCATGCCAATCCAGTCAAAGACTTAGCAATAGGATCCCAGTGACCACTGAACATGAAAAGCGGGCCAAAGAACTAAGGTCTTTGATCAAGGACCATAATATCGCATATTACGACATGGATAACCCAACAATTTCCGATGCCGAATGGGACATGCTGATGCGGGAACTTCTTGAACTAGAAGAGCAGCACCCTTCTCTTCGCACGGCGGATTCTCCGACCCAGATTATTGGCGGGGCCCCTTCCAAGATCTTCGCGCCAGTGGAACACAGAGTTCCTATGATGTCTCTTGATAATGCCTTTGAAACAGGAGCACTTCATCAGTGGGTAGGGAGGTTAGAGCGAAGGTTGGAAGAGGGAGCCAAGGTGGGTGATTTGGTCTGCGAGCTTAAATTTGATGGCTTGGCTATTTCAGTCCGCTATGAGGAAGGTCGGTTAGTCCAGGCCGCCACTCGTGGAGATGGGGTCGTTGGTGAAGATGTGACGCACAATGTCTTGACTATTGCAGACCTTCCAGAAGAAATCCCAGATGCGCCGTCCGTACTCGAGGTACGAGGAGAGGTGTATCTTCGAAGGAGTGAATTTGGGAAGCTTAATGCGGAAGCGAAAAAAAACAATGCGAAAGAGTATGTGAATCCTCGTAATGCTGCAGCAGGATCCCTGCGCCAGAAAGATTCAAGTATCACAGCTGGCAGAAATCTTTCATTTTGGGCCTACCAATTAGGTGAAGTCATCGAAGGGCCGTCTCTTACTTCCCACTACCAGACACTCGAGTTCCTCTCATCGTTAGGACTTCCAGTAAATAAAAATGCGAAGCGTGTGGGCAATGTAGATGGAGCTCTTGATTACATTAATGAATTTCAAGGAAGAAAAGATTCACTCGATTACGAATTTGATGGAATTGTCGTCAAAGTGGATTCTTTGCAACTTCAAACAGAATTAGGAAGTACGGCAAAAGCCCCAAGATGGGCAATCGCGTATAAGTTACCTCCTGAAGAACAGGTGACAACCCTGCTAGATATTGAGATCTCAATTGGAGCAGCAGGGTCTGCTACCCCTTTCGCAAGACTTGAACCAGTTTTTGTTGGCGGGGCAACCATTTCAACTGCGACGCTTCACAATCAAGACCAGATAATCGAAAAGGATGTTCGCCCTGGTGACAGGGTAATCGTCCGACGTGCCGGAGAGGTCATACCTGAAGTTGTTCGACCAGTACTATCTGAACGTCCCGACGGATTACCCAAATGGGAATTCCCACCAGATTGTCCAGCATGTGGATCTAAACTCGAACGTCCTTCTGGAGAAGCTCGTCACCGTTGCAACAATTATGATTGTGCGAGGCAAGTTCGCGGCAGAGTGGAGCACTTTGCCCAGAGGACAGCCATGGATATTGAACATATGGGAGAGCAGAGCGTTGATTTGTTCGTCACAGAAGGCCTCATTCAAGATGTCGGCGATATCTATAGCATTGATTTCGATGTAGTCAGGACATTTGAAGGATTCGGGGATTTATCGGTCACTAATCTACAGGTAGCTATCGAAGGCTCTAAATCTAGACCTTTAGGTAATCTCATTTTTGGATTGTCGATTCCTCATGTAGGTAGAACCAATGCAGATTTGCTAGCAACAACTTTTGGATCAATGGAGAGATTGGCAGAAGTTACTTACGAAGAACTCCAATCTGTCGAAGGGTTAGGGCCGGTTATAGCTCATAGTGTCTATGACTTCTTCCGATCTCCCCGAACTCTCTTGGTCCTCAAGAAATTGAAGTCTGCTGGAGTGAATTTCCAAGGGCCAGAGAAGGTTGAGCTTGCTCCAACGTTGGCAGGGAAGACAATTGTTGTTACTGGAACTTTTTCAAATTACAGCAGAGACGAAGCATCTGAGGCAATTAAGAACAGGGAAGGGAAACCCACTGGGAGCGTTTCGAAAAATACTGATGTCCTTGTCGCCGGAACGAATCCCGGAGGATCAAAAATAGGAAAGGCTGAGTCTTTAGGGATACCAATTGTCGATGAAGATGCATTTGAGGAACTGTTATCAACGGGTGAGGTACCTAGTTAATGTTTGATTCTCACAATGTCGGAAAAATAGAGATGATACTTTGGGACTTCGGTGGTGTCTTTACTGGATCGCCTTTTCATGGAGTCAACGAATACACCGAAAACCTTGGTTTGACAGTTGAAGAAATCACAAAACTTGTTCTTGGATATGGCCTTCCGAATGGAGATCATCCATGGCACAGGCTCGAACGGGGAGAGGTTACGATGGAAGAGGCGGCTCTCGAATGCATCCAGGCTGTTGAGGATGCAGGTGTAGCAGAGTTTGACATCCAAGAGTTCTTTAAAGCGATAGGCGGCCGCCCAGACCATGCTGGTGAAATGTATGCCGGAGTTCGAAGATTAAAAGATAAAGGGATGCGCCAGATAATTGTCTCAAATAACTTTCGAGAATTCTCTGGTATATGGAAATCTATGCTCCCCGCTGGTTTGTTTGATGGTGTTATTGATAGCTGTCAAGTTGGGGTGCGGAAACCTGATCCAGCTATTTTCCACCTTGCTTTAGAAAAAGGAAATACATCACCGGAGAGAACGGTATTTCTTGATGACTACGCAGAACACGTCGAAATAGCCAATTCGCTGGGAATTCACGGAATACTTGTGGAGAAGGATCCGACCGAAGCATTGGCGAAATTAGAAACAATGGTTGGATGATTGAATCTCGATCAGAGAGCGGTGAAACACCATTCGATTTTCCTTCGAGAGGAAGGGTCTGATAAAGGCCAGAACTCAGCTACCACACAATTTCTCCCACCCAACAACTCTGGAACAGCCCTTCCTTCTAAAGGCTGGAAAACAAATCGGTTAAGCGTCGAACTAAATGATCCTCCTGTGCTTGCACTCTCGCGCGGGTTTTCTTCATCCCGAAGAACGTTTATCTGGTCAGGTGGGATTGGGATACCATTTATAGTTAACTCAGCCGCATATCCTGAAATAAGGTCTATGCCCACAGCACTTTGCCGCAGAACTTCTGAATTCGCTTCAGGGATCAAAGTTTCGATTGTCGGGTTCCCTTCAACTCGGATGTCCTCAGATCCACGAGTAGTGAGAAGAAGCGCAAAAATAACCAGAATCACTCCCAAGGTGATTAAGGCGGGTCCTATAATTCGCGACCATCTACGTGAGCCAGATAGGAAATTTGAAAGCTGTTGTGGCATACACATATTGTGCCTCATGTGGTCAAGTTTTAAGACGAATATCAAACTTAGATGCAAATTCGTCAGACTGTGAATACGCTTTGACAGTGGCAGATTCACTCTCTACTGACTCCGGAATAGTCATTAATGGCCGTTACCGACTGATAGCTCCGTTAGGAATAGGTTCCGGCGGCCAAGTCTATCTTGCTGATGACATTCGGCTTCGGAGGCAAGTGGCCGTTAGGGTTCTTCGAAGGGTATATGCTGACAACCATTTGTTTCTCGAGCAGTTTCGTTCTGAAGCACAAAAAGCGACCACTTTAGACCACCCAAATCTCGTGTCAGTATACGACTGGGGAGAAAAGGAACTCCCATACGTTGTAAGCGAATATCTCGCCGGTGGTAGTTTGCGAGAAATGCTTAATAGTGCTGGAACAGTAAGTCCCTCTCAGGCTCTTCTCATAGGTATTGAAATTTCCAAAGGATTGGAATATGCCCATAAGCGCGGGGTCACTCATCATGCGCTTAAGCCTGCGAATATAATGTTCGATTTCGAATCCAAAATTCGGATAACTGACTTCGGAGTAGCGAAAGCTATTGCAGAGGTTCCACCAGCTGAGTCAGAGAACCATTCGGGGAATAGGTATTTATCTCCAGAGCAGATCCGAGGGCGGCGAAGTGATCAACGCAGTGATGTTTTCTCGCTTTCTATCCTCCTATACGAATGTGTTACAGGTAGCCTGCCATTCGACGAAGGCGACTCAACGGATTCAAACAGCAGTCGATTCGATGAACCATTGGATCTAGATCCGAAAATCTTTGGAAGTTTGGCTTCTCCTCTCGCCAAAGCTGCGGCGATAGATTTCCAAGAACGCCCCAGCGCTGGAGAATTTCGGCAGCTCCTATTGGAAGCGACATCTAGCCAAAGTCGGCCGGAACCTCTGCTGGTTTCTACCGGGCTAGAGGTAGGGGAACATACCTTCTTACAAGATGACCCGACACTTGCCGACCTAGTAAAAACGCCTGACAATGATGGGTGGTTGAAGCGAATTTTCAAAAAACTTCGAAAACGGATAAATAGATGGATCTGGTTAATATTCATGTTTGCAGTTGTAGTAGCGACGACTGGAATCATATATCTAGCGTCGCAAAACAATGAAGAAATCACATCACGAATGATTCCTGAAGTCGCTGGAATGACGGTTCAAGGGTTTTTCGATGCAGTAGGGGATTATTGGGAACTTCAGGAAGCCCTTGATCGCCTCGACGGAACACTTCAGGGAACCATCCTGCGGACTGACCCTGTAGCTGGACAAACACTCGAAGAAGGGCAGGTTATTACTTACTTTGTTTCGCAAGGGCCTGAGCTTCGCTCTGTACCTGTAAATCTCATAGGTATTAAACTCAGCGATGCCGAGGCTCTCCTTTTGGGAGCTGAACTGGTCCTTGGTGAAGTTACAGAACAACTAAACGAGGAGTATCCCTTTGGGGTAGTGATTTCCGTTTTAGCTCGTGAGAACCAGCTACCAACAGGATCTCCGGTTGATCTAGTAGTCAGCCTCGGACCAGTTCTGAGAACTATTCCTGCAGGTTTAGTTGGAGTAGCGTTAGAAGACGCGCAAACCCGGCTAGTCCTCGAAGGGCTCCAGTACGTACTTATTGATGTCTACGATGAAGAAATTCCTGCGGGGATAGTGGTATCCGTTCAGCCCGAACCTCTATCGCAGGTGCTTCGAGATACAATCATCGAGCTTCGAGTTTCACAAGGCCCCCCAACCGCCGAGGAATAATCAACACTCCTAGCGGTACAAGCTGATACCGATGTCCCTTCATTGGTAGTATATGTTCGATGCCTGAACCCATATCAGAAGAAGAAGTCGCTCACGTTGCTCATCTCGCCCGTCTTCGCTTATCAGACGATGAACTTCACCGTTTTACCAGTCAGTTAGCAGCGGTGTTGGAACACGCGAAAGATGTTGAAACTCTTGATCTAGAGGGTGTAGAGCCAATGACGCACCCTCTTCCACTTGAAAATGTAACTCGTAAAGATGAAATCCATGAAATGGTAGAGCGGGATAGCATCCTAGACGAGGCGCCTGATGTTGAAGATGGAAGATTCAAGGTTCCAAAGATCCTCGGAGAAGAGCCATGACTTCGCTTGTTCCTACTAGTTCATCTTCGGCACAGGCTATAGCTGAGGGAGTCCAGAGTGGTGAGTGGTCTGCCCTCGAAATCTTAGAGAAATACTTGGAGAAGATCGAGCAACACGAACCTCAAATCCATGCATTCAACACAGTGCTTGGAGACGAGGCTCGGGCTGCTGCTCAGGAAACTGATGCAAGAATAGCCAGTGGAGAAAATGTTGGTCCACTAGCGGGTGTTCCCGTAGCAGTTAAAGATAATTTGTGTACCAAGGGTATTCGGACAACAGCAAGTTCGCGAATCTTAGAGAATTGGAAGCCTCCATATGACGCAACAGTTGTTCGGCGTCTTAACGAAGCGGGCGCTACCATAATTGGCAAGACGAACATGGATGAGTTTGCGATGGGAAGCTCAACGGAGAATTCTGCATTCGGCCCGACACACAATCCTCATGACCCTTCGCGGGTCCCTGGTGGATCCAGTGGTGGAAGCGCTGCGGCTGTTGCAGCAGGCTTCTCTCCAATTGCCATCGGATCTGACACAGGCGGATCGATTCGTCAACCAGCGGCACTTTGTGGCGTCGTAGGCGTAAAACCAACATACGGAGGAGTGTCCCGTTACGGCCTCCTTGCTTTTGCGAGTTCGCTAGACCAAGTGGGGCCATTTGCGAATTCCGTCAGGGATGCGGCAATCGTGCATGAGGTCATAGGGGGTTATGATCCACAAGACTCAACGAGCATCGCAGACCCCTTCCCATCCTTTCTGGACACGTTAGATAACGGTGTAGAAAATCTTAAAGTAGGAGTTATAGGTGAGCTCATGGGAGGAATAGAGGGGATAAGTAATGAGGTAGTTGACAAGACCAGGGCTGCAGCGGAGGTACTGTCGGACAATGGTGCCAGCCAGGAAGG